>JAZSOY010000137.1:0-2456 GCA_045537155.1 Acutalibacteraceae bacterium | reverse complement strand
ATTTTACTTGACAAACACCGTAGCAGTGGCTATAATAGTGACATATTCGTTGAGAAAATATGAATATTTATTCTGAAAGGATGAATAACTATGAACAAAGAAAATATCAAAAAAGTGGTGCTGGCGTACTCCGGCGGTTTGGACACGTCCATCATCATTCCGTGGCTGAAAGAAAATTACAACAACTGCGAAGTGATTGCGGTGTCGGGTAACGTCGGCCAAGCGGACGAATTGGAGGGCTTGGAGGAAAAAGCGCTCAAGACGGGCGCATCCAAATTGTACGTGTTGGATTTGACAGAGGAGTATGTTGATGATTACATTATCCCCTGCCTCAAAGCCGGTGCGGTGTATGAGGAATACCTGTTGGGCACCAGCCACGCACGTCCTTGCATTGCCAAAGGCTTGGTAGACATTGCTATCAAGGAAGGTGCCGACGCCATCTGTCACGGTTGCACCGGCAAGGGCAACGACCAAGTGCGGTTTGAGTTGGCCATTAAACATTTTGCACCGAGTATGCCCATCATTGCGCCGTGGCGTGAATGGGATATTAAATCGCGTGAAGAAGAAATCGCGTATGCGGAGGCACACAACATTCCGCTGAAAATCAACCGCGAAACCAACTATTCCAAGGACAAGAACCTCTGGCATCTGTCCCACGAGGGAATGGATTTGGAGGATACCGGAAACGAGCCGCAGTACGAAAAAGAGGGATTTTTGGAGATGGGCGTGTCCCCCATCCAAGCGCCGGATGCGCCTACCTATATCACACTGGACTTTGAGCAAGGCGTGCCGGTCGCACTGGACGGCGAGAAAATGAGTGCCAAACAAATCATACTGAAACTCAACGAGTTGGGCGGTGCCAACGGTATTGGTATCATTGATATCGTCGAAAACCGGTTGGTCGGTATGAAATGCCGCGGCGTGTACGAAACGCCCGGCGGTACGATTTTGTACAAGGCACACAGCGTCTTGGAAAGCATTTGCTTGGACAAAATGACATTACACGAAAAGCAGCGGATGGCGATTACCTTTGCCGAATTGGTGTACAACGGTCAATGGTTTACACCGTTGCGTGAAGCGATGTCCGCGTTTGTGGACAAAACGCAAGAGCGCGTCACCGGTAAAGTACGGTTGAAACTCTACAAAGGCAACCTCATCAACGCCGGTGTGTGGAGTCCCTACACGCTGTACAGCGAGGAAATTGCGACCTTTGGTGAAAGCGATTACAACCAAAAGGATTCCGAAGGCTTTATCAACCTCTACGGTTTGCCGATTACGGTGCAAGCCTTGGTAGACGGTAAAAAATAATCCATTCACAAGTCCTGCGCGGTGTTTGGCCGTGCAGGACTGTCGATTGTACGGAGAGGAGATACTCCCATGGCAAAATTATGGGCAGGCAGAACCAGCGGCGCCACAGACAAACTGGCAGACGATTTTAATTCATCGATTCGGTTTGACAGTGTGATGGCCCGTCAGGATATCACCGGCAGTATGGCACACGCGGCTATGTTGGGCGCGCAGGGGATTCTGTCGCAAGCCGAGGCAACGCAACTGATTGACGGGTTGCAAGGAATTTTGGACGACCTTAACAGCGGTGACTTGGCGGTGGATATGACTTGCGAGGACATTCATATGTTTGTCGAGCAGGTGTTGACGGAACGCTTGGGGGCGGTGGGCAAAAAACTGCACACCGCGCGTAGCCGTAACGACCAAGTGGCATTGGATTTGCGGATGTATCTGCGTGAGCAAATTGACGAGATAACGGCGTTGTGTAATGACCTGCTTGCCGCCATTGTCGCGCAAGCGGATGCCAACAAAGCCGCCATCCTGCCGGGGTACACGCATCTGCAACGGGCACAACCCATCACGTTCGGGCATCATTTGATGGCATACGCGATGATGCTGTTGCGTGACCGCGAACGGTTGTATGACTGCCGTCGTCGGTTAAATCAATCCCCCATCGGTTGTTGTGCTTTAGCCGGTACCACCTACCCCACCGACCGCCGTTTTGAGGCAGCACAACTCGGCTTTGACGGTGTATGTTTGAATAGTTTGGACGGCGTGTCCGACCGCGATTTCTGCGTGGAATTGCTGAGCGCCTTGTCGCTGCTGATGATGCATCTGTCACGGTTTTCCGAGGAGATTATTCTGTGGTCGAGTTGGGAATTTAAGTTTGTCGAATTGTCCGACGCGTTTACCACCGGTTCGTCTATTATGCCGCAAAAGAAAAACCCCGATATGGCGGAGTTGGTACGCGGCAAAACCGGTCGCGTGTACGGCGATTTAATGGCCACGCTGACGATGCTCAAAGGCTTGCCGCTTGCCTACAACAAAGATATGCAAGAGGATAAAGAGGGCGTGTTTGACGCTGCCGATACGGTAGATATGTGTCTTGACGTTTTTGCGCCTATGATTGCTACTAAAGTCGGATCGTAGCCATGTCGTTCTGTGAGCCA
>JAZSOY010000059.1:0-4594 GCA_045537155.1 Acutalibacteraceae bacterium | reverse complement strand
ACCGCACTTTTTACCTGCAAGGGTGTGTATTCAAAAATCGGAACACCGGCGTTTTGTGCTGCCAGTAGAATCACACCGCGCGCCTCTGCTACTTCGATAGCGGTTTTTTGGTTGTTCTGAAAATACAACTTTTCAATCGCCAAGGCGTCCGGTGAATGTGCCGACAGCACCGTCGATAACTCCGTATAAATCTGCTCTAACCGCTTGGGAAACGGTGTACCGGCTTGTGTGGTCACCGCCCCGAAATCCACAGGCGTAAAGCGACCATGTTCGTACTGCAATACCCCCCAGCCGATAATGGCATATCCGGGGTCAATTCCTAAGATGCGCACCGTTGTCCCCCCTTTATTTGCATTACTATTTAGTATATCATATTCAGCGCGTCGGTGCAACCATCAATCGACGAATTGCTTCCACGGCGGTTTTGGCGGCTTTGCCGGTATTTTCCTCTTGCGGATTCGGTAAGCCGGCGGCTTCCCGTTCTTGATTCCATACTGTGTGCAAAACACAACCGGCGCGCATTCCCCGTGACGCCGCGACGATATACAAAGTCGCGGATTCCATTTCGGACGCCAAACAACCGCCACGCAACCACGCCTGCCAACGCGTTTCCAACTCATAACCCACCGGTGAGGTTTCCGGCGAATGTTGACCGTAAAACGAATCTTTACACTGCACCACACCGCAATGGGTGGTGTATCCCAACGCCTCGGCAGCGGTTTTCAGTGCGACCGCCACATCCAAATCCGCTACTGCCGGAAATTCCACCGGCAAATATTCGCGCGAGGTGCCTTCGGCACGAATGGCAGCCGTAGCAACCACCACATCGCCACCGCACACCGGCAACGCCATACCACCGCACGTGCCGACACGAATTAACGTGCGAACACCGCATCGGTACAATTCTTCAACGCAAATCGCCGTAGACGCGCCACCGATGCCGTGCGACGTTACCAATACACGTTGCCCGTTTAGGGTGCCTGTCCATGTGGTATACTCACGTTGTGAAACGACAAACTGCGGATTTTACAACAACGCAGCGATACTTTCGACACGGTACGGGTCACCGGTGATGATAGCATACGCCGCACCATCTGCCGGCGTTAAGCCGATGTGATACATTGTGTTATCGTTAAAGTTCATCCTGTCATCCGCCTCCGTTCGTTTCTTTTTACAGTATACCAAGAAATGGCTTGTCATACAAGCCATTTCTTGGTATAATTATGTAACATTTTTGTAAAGAGGATTGCCGACTATGACTGTTTTGTCTGCACACAACATCATGAAATCGTTCGGGGAGCGCTGTCTGTTGGACCGCGTGACGTTTGACATTGCCGAACACGACCGCGTCGGGTTAATCGGCACAAACGGATGCGGTAAGACGACGTTGTTCCGGTTACTGGTCGGTGAAGAAACACCCGACGACGGCAACATCGTATTGGCAAACGGCATACGTATCGGCTATTTAGAACAACATACCCTCTCCGACGATACCACGGTCTACGAGGCATTGGAAAGTATTTTTGAGCCGTTGCGCCGATTGGAAGAAGAGTTGGAAACCGTCAACCGCGCGTTACTCAACCGTCACGACGCGGCACTCATCGAACGTCAAACACGGCTGCGTGAACAGTTTGAAAACGGCGGCGGGTTGTATTTTCGCAGTCGTGTTACCGCGACACTCGCCGGCTTGGGTTTTAGTACCGAAGACCATACACGCCCTGTGACCACACTCAGCGGCGGTCAGCGTTCCAAGTTGGCAATGGGACGGCTGTTACTGTCGGGTTCGGATATCTTGTTGTTGGATGAGTCGACCAACCACTTAGACATTGATTCCGTCGAATGGTTGGAAACCTTTTTGCGCGGCTATACCGGCGCCGTCATCGTGATTTCGCACGACCGGTATTTTCTGGACCGTGTCACCACGCGGACAATGGAATTGTCTCACGGAAAACTCTATCTCACCAACGGCAACTATACCGCGCACAAAGTGCAACGTGCCACCGATGAGGAAATTATACGGCGGCATCAAAAAACGACCGAAAAGGCGATAAAAAAACTGGAAGAAAACATCGCCCTGCTCAAACAGTGGAACCGCGAAAAATCCATACGTGCTGCCGAAAGCCGCGAAAAGCGGTTGGAACGGTTAAAAGCACAACAGGTCACACTCGAAAAAGCCGATGCCGCTTTCACGTTTGGATTTTCCGCCGCAACCGTCAGCGGAAACGAGGTGTTGCACACCGAGAACTTAGCCAAATCCTTTGCCTCCCCGTTGTTTGACGGCGTGTCGCTGCACCTGACGCGCGGTGAGCGCGTGTTTTTGCTCGGCCCAAACGGATGCGGTAAAACCACCTTGTTGCGTTTACTCACCGGTGAGCAAACACCGGACAACGGCTTTTTCCGGTGGGGAGCACGCGTATCGGTCGGATACTATGACCAAACACAAGCACAACTCGACCATGAACGCAATGCCGCCGATTGGTTGTGGGATATCTACCCCACCTTGACGCAAACCGAACTCCGTAATGCTCTCGCCGGTTTTCTGTTTTACGGCGACGAGGTGTTTCGCCCCATCGGTCAACTCAGCGGCGGCGAACGCGCGCGTTTGTTGCTATTAAAATTGATGTTGGCGCACGACAATGTCTTATTATTGGACGAGCCAACCAACCATCTGGATATTCCGTCACGCGAAGCGTTGGAAACCGCCATCGACGGGTACGATGGCACCTTGTTGGTGGTATCGCACGACCGTTATTTTATCAACCGATTAGCCTCACGGATTGTGAATCTGACACCGCACGGGTGCCACACCGTACTCGGCAATTACGATGACTATCTAGAGCACCGTGCTGCCGTCAACACCGATGTACCCATCGAAAAACCGGTCAAGGAAAATGCGTATCAAAAACGCAAAGAAGCGGAATCGCAAAAACGGAAACTCAACACACGTATTCAACGTTGTGAGGCCGCTGTTGCCGCGTGTGAGGCCACCATTGCACAACTCAACGCCCAACTCGAACAACCCGACATTGCCGCCGATTATGACCAGGTGGTAGCGCTCAGTGCCGCGTTGGATGAAGAAAATCAACGATTGGAACAACTGCTCACGGACTGGGAAGATGCTCAGCGTTTGTGGGAGGTCTACGAGGAATCATAACAAAAACCGCAAGGTATTCCTTGCGGTTTTTTGATGCTTATAAACCAAATTCGCTTTCGTAACTGACCAAACTGGCATCCAGCACGCCCTCGGTGGCAAGCAAAGAATCCAGCACAGCGGTTTCGTTGCCTTTGAGCGATACTTCAACGGTGAGTTCGCCACCTTGCCGTGTGACGGTACGCGATTTGACGCGGTATTTTGGTAACGTATGTAACACTTTTTTGATACCGGTATACTGTGTGGGTTCGTAGCGGATAATCAGCAAATACGGGCATTTGTTTTTACGGTAAACCGTACATACAATCACATACAATACACCGACCAGTACGCACGCCAAGCCGCCCACCAAGTACAGTCCCGCACCACTCATAATACCGCAGGCAATCGTCCAGAACATAAACATCGTATCCACCGGGTCTTTGACCGCCGTGCGGAAACGCACAATCGACAATGCACCCACCATACCGAGTGACAACGCCAAGTTGGAACTGATGGTGCGAATAATCACTGCCGTTACCATACACAACAAAATCAGTGAATACGCAAAACCTTTGGAAAACAGCACGCCGCGATAGGTCTGGCGGTATACCAACAGAATGAAAGCGCCCATCAAAAACGCCACCGCCAACGATGCCAACATCTGCGGCACAGTCACACCGATATTAAACTGCTCAACCACGCTGTTTTTAATCATATCCAGAAAATTCAAGATAACTCCCCCTCTTATTGCCACTCGCGGCACAACGCATATTTGGAAATCGCACACCGTGAAAGCGGCACGGTTTTGAGCAACTGCCGCACCGCAAACGGCAAGGCTTCGTCGTATTTCACTTCCAGTACCAAGCGGTCCGACGGCATCACCGGCACAGTCGGTAACGCATCGTCAAACGGTTGTAATCCGAACCGCCCACTGCGGATGCCATGGTCAAAGGTTAAGCGGACATCGCCAAACACATACGCCTCGCGGTAGTAATCCACAATCACGGCGGGGCGCAACCGCCGTGTACGGTATTTGATATAAAAATCCCGGAGCAACGGATACTCCGACTCATACATCCACCACACGTCACCGGCGAGCAAGGCATCTGCCTGCGCCCGTGTCAACGGTGCGGAGAGTTTGCGCGTCATTTGTCCCCATTTTTGCTTGGACTCCAGACGAATCAGTGCATCGTTCCCATCGTAAAACCGCACGCGGAATTTTTCACGCCGTTCCACCCCGTCCACTTTATCCAACAGCCCACTTTGATGATAATCGTCAAAATATAAACTGCGGATGGCATAACTGCCGTCGGGATGTGTGGTATGCGCGTCTTTCTCTAAACCGGCATCCAGCCGCGCTTTGAGTTGAAAATAGCCGGCACGGCTGATATAGTACTTCTCTTCGTGGCGCATCCCGTCCAAGCCATTTCCCTCCGTTTTCTACAGTTATCCCTATCATAC
>JAZSOY010000224.1:0-1794 GCA_045537155.1 Acutalibacteraceae bacterium | reverse complement strand
CCGGGCATCGTCATAATGTCGCCGGTCAGCACCACCAAGAATCCCGCACCGGCAGAAACTTTGACGTTTTTCACGGTTACGGTAAATCCGTCCGGAGCACCGAGTTTCGTCGGGTCATCGGAAAAACTATACTGTGTTTTTGCAACACAAATCGGCAACTTATCAAATCCCAGTTCGGTCAACCGCGCGATTTGTTTTTTTGCCGCCGGCGTCACGCTGATGCCGTCACCGCCGTAAATTTTCTGTACCACAGCGGTGATTTTATCTTCAATGCTGCCGTCCAACTCGTACGAGAAAGTGAAATCGCCTTGTTCTTCCTCGCATAACCGCACCACTTCACGTGCCAACGCTTCGCCGCCTTTGCCACCTTCTGCCCACACGGTGGACAACACGGTGTTGACGCCCAATTCGCGGCACTTTGCCATAATAAACTCAATTTCCTCATCGGTATCCGTCGGGAATCGGTTGACCGCGACCACGCACGGCAACCGATACACACTCTTAATATTAGAAACGTGGCGTAGCAAGTTGGGGATACCGCGTTCCAACGCACCGAGGTCCTCCGTCGCCAACTGCGTTTTTGCCAGACCACCGTGCATTTTCAACGCGCGCACCGTAGCAACTACCACCACGGCACTCGGCGTGAGGCCTGCCATACGGCATTTGATATCTAAGAATTTTTCCGCGCCCAAATCCGCACCGAAACCGGCTTCTGTCACGGCATAATCGCCCATTTTGAGCGCCAACCGTGTCGCCATCACCGAATTGCATCCGTGCGCAATATTGGCAAACGGACCCCCGTGCACAAAGGCCGGTGTACCCTCCAACGTCTGTACCAAGTTGGGTTTAATCGCATCTTTGAGCAAGGCCGTCATAGCACCGGCGGCTTTGAGTTCCCCACACGTGACCGGACGGTCATCGTAGGTATAGCCGACAATGATACGCGACAAACGCTCTTTCAAATCCGTGATAGAACTGGCTAAGCACAACACCGCCATGATTTCACTGGCAACGGTAATGTCAAACCCGTCTTCGCGCGGCACGCCGTTGGCTTTGCCGCCCATACCGTCCACCACGTAACGCAACTGGCGGTCATTCATATCCACACAGCGTTTCCACGTGATTTTCCGCACATCAATGCCCAAGGCATTTCCCTGCTGAATGTGATTGTCCAACATCGCCGCCAACAAGTTGTTCGCGGCACCGATAGCGTGAAAGTCGCCGGTAAAATGCAGGTTGATTTCCTCCATCGGCACTACCTGTGCGTAACCGCCGCCGGCCGCACCACCCTTGACACCGAACACCGGTCCCAATGAGGGTTCGCGCAACGCCACCGTCACCTTTTTTCCGATGCGGCGCAAACCGTCTGCTAATCCGATGGTGGTGGTCGTCTTACCCTCGCCGGCCGGCGTGGGTGTGATGGCGGTCACCAAAATCAATTTGCCGTCAGGACGCTGACTGTCGCGCAACAACGACGGGTCGATTTTGGCCTTGTAACGGCCATACGGTTCCCAATACTGCTCGCCGATATTCGCGGCAGCGGCAATGTCCTTAATGGGTTTCATCGCACAAGACTGCGCGATTTCAATGTCCGATAGATACGCCATGGACTATCACTCCTACTGTAAATTAGTAAATGGGATACTGCTCACACAAGGCTTGCACTTCGCGCGCGATGCGCTCGCGACTATTATCAAAATCATATACCGTATCGTAAATCCAACCGGCAATACTATCCATTTCCGCCGTGCCGAATCCACGCGTGGTGACCGCCGGTGTACCCAAACGCACACC
>JAZSOY010000159.1:0-4669 GCA_045537155.1 Acutalibacteraceae bacterium | reverse complement strand
GTATATCACACTGGGAATTTGTGGCGGCAGTATGTTGGCGATTGTATTGGGAGGCTAACGATATGGACGTAGATTTA
Source organism: Acutalibacteraceae bacterium (assembly GCA_045537155.1). GTDB lineage: Bacteria > Bacillota > Clostridia > Oscillospirales > Acutalibacteraceae > RGIG3009. Next base: position 4,592 of record JAZSOY010000159.1, on the reverse strand, counting down.
ATTTTTAAGATTGCGGCTATCGGCATCATTGTCGCCGTACTGAATCAGGTGTTGATTCGGTCGGGGCGCGAGGAGCAGGCGATGATGACAACGTTAGCCGGACTGATTGTGGTGCTGACGATGGTGGTGACGGAAATCAGTGATTTGTTCCGCATGGTGAAATCCGTATTCGGATTGTGACACCATGGTGTGGACGGGTTGGCTTGCCGCAGCCGTAATCGCGGCGTTTTTGGCGGTCGTACTGCGACGATATGCGCCGGAGCAAGGGCTGGCCATTGGCTTGCTTTCCGGAGCCTTATTGATGGCGGCATCGCTTGGCGATGCGTTGCCGTTGTTTCGGGATATGAAGGACCTACTCACGCACAGTGGTGTGTCCGGCGAATACATTACCATACTGTTTAAGGCGTTGGGTGTATGCCTTCTTACACAACTCGCGGCGGATGCTTGTCGCGATGCCGGTGAGCAGGGGTTGGCATCCAAAGCGGAATTGGTAGGCAAATTGTCGTTGTTGATGTTGGCGCTTCCTCTGTTTCGCAAGGTGAGCGATATTGCGTTGTCGTTGGTACAAGGGGGTGCCGTATGAAACGCATCGTATTGGTGGCTGTTCTGGTATCGGTGGTATGCGGTAGCATACGGGTATCCGCCACGACGGTGGAGGAACTGTACCGCGAACAACTGCAAGCCAGTGGGGGTCAAGAGTTAATTGACACATTGCCGGAAGATACGCGGCAGTTGATGGAAGCGCTGGGGATTGATGCGTTAGAGAGCGATTCGTTTACGACATTGGATACCAACAATCTTTTACGGGAATTAGGCAAATTGGCGGCACAAGCGTTTCGTGAACCGTTGGCACACGCGGCGTTGGTGATGCTATTGGTCCTATTATGTGCTTGGACAGAAGGCTTGCGTGACACATTGCACAGCGAAGAAACCACTACGGTGTTCGCGGCGGTATGTGCGTTGGCGTTATGCGGCAGTGTGATGTTGCCGTTGTCCCAGTGCATTGCACGGGTGGGCGAAACGATGACCTCGGTGTCGGTCTTTATGGGCAGTTTTACACCGGTGTATGCCGGCGTGTTACTCACCGACGGACGCGTGGCATCCGCCGCCTCGTTTCAGTCGGTGACACTGTATGTAGCACAAGCATTATCGTGGTTTGCGGGCGGCGTTATCGTCCCGTTGATGACGGCGTCATTGGCTATGGGTTTGACCGGTGCGGTGACACCGCAAATTCAGTTGGGTGGTGCGTCCAAACTGTTCAGCAAAACGGCTGTCTGGTTGTTGACGTTCGGGACAATGTTGTTTACCGGTTTATTGTCGTTACAAAACATGGCCGGCGGCGCCGTGGATACCTTGGGCGCTCGCGCACTCAAATTTTCCGTCGCGCGGTTTGTGCCGGTGGTAGGTGCCTCGCTGAGTGAAATGTTTTCGACGATTCGCGGTTGTTTGCATATGTTGCGCTCTACGTTAGGATGTTTTGGTATGGCGGCGACGGCACTACTCATTTTGCCACCGCTGTTGAGTTGTATCGGGTGGGGTATTTTACTGGCGGTTTGCCATGCCGCTTCCGAGTTATTTCAATTGCGTGCGATGAGCACGTTATTAGATGCGGCGCGCAGTACGGTACGCTGTCTTATCGGCGTGTTAAGCGCTTGTGGCTCATTTCTGATTATCGCTGTCACCGTGGTGACTACAGCGGCAACGGGAGGGTAGTATGGACGGACTGAAAGCGTGGTGCAGTGCGTTGTGTCTGACTGCTTTAGGTTGCGCGGCATTACGGTTGTTGGCGCCGAAGAACGGCATTGGCAAGTTGTTTCATCTGGTGGTAGCGACGTTTTTTTTGTGTAGTGTGCTGCATCCGTTTTTGCAACTGGGAAAAGGAATGGCATTGGACATTGATACCCTTCCTGACGCGGTGGTGGACGAATTATTGGAGGATACCGTCAATCGGCAACTGAGGCAGCAGGTGGAAACAACGGTCACCACGTTGGTGGAGGAGTCGTTATCCAACCGGAAGGTGGTTGCCGAAAAAATCGAGGTCAAGACGGATATTTCCGACGAAGGCGGCATATATATCCAACACATTATCATCACGGTGGACAAACAACAACATTCTGCCGCGATGGTAGTACGGGAGGTGTTGGAACGGCAATTAGGAACGATGGTCGAGGTGAAAGGACGGTAAGACGATGGAAAAGAAAGGCACAGTATGGCTTCAATGGGTGCCCGGCCGATTGCGCGAGCACCGTCATCGATGGTGGATAGCGTTGGGAGTTATCGGCATTGCTTTATTGGCGTTGTCGGAATGGCTACCGGCAAAGCCGGCTCCCACCGTCGTTTCCACCACCGAGGAATTTGTAAAGCAGACCGAAGAACGCTTACAGACGCTGGTGGAAAGTATCGACGGTGCCGGCGCGTGTCGCGTGCTGTTGACGTTAAACAACGGCGTGGAATATGTGTATGCTACCGAAGAAAAAAGTACATCGGACCGGCAGGAGGATGCCGATGATGGTGGTACGCGGTTGACACAGAGTGACGACAATGAAACGGCGGCGATTGTGGTAGACACAGGCAACGGACGCGAGGGATTATTGGTGACCGAAATACAACCGACGGTACGTGGTGTTGTGGTTGTCTGCGAGGGCGGCGACGATGAAACGGTCAGAGAACGCGTGATGCAGGCCGTTACCGTCGCATTGGATGTATCACCGAAACGTGTCTGTGTCGTACGAAGCGAGTGAGGCTAATCAAATTATCGTAAGGGAGAAAAGTGTAATGAAAAAGTTTTTCGGAAAAAAGCAGTTGCTTTTAGGTACCTTGGTATTGGCATTGGGCATGGCGGTGTATCTCAACTACTATTTTGCGGATTCCTCGTCGGGATTGTTGGATACGAAACCGCAACAACAGCAGCAAGAGGATGACAAACACCTCGGAGACGCGTTAAATGTTAACAGCTCGGTGGATGACGACGAAACAAACTACTTTGTGCAGGCGCGTGAAAGCCGCGAAACGGCGCGTGCCGAGGCAACACAGACCGTCAAAGATTTGCTCAGTGATGTCAAAGCAACTGACGAACAGAAAGCCACCGCCACCCAACAAGTGTTAGCGCTTGCCTCGGCGATGGAGCAGGAAAGCGCGATTGAAAATCTCATCAAAGCCAAAGGATTTGATGATTGTGTGGTGTACATTCACGAAAAACAATGCAGTGTGGTGGTGGATGCGGAAGCGTTGACGGTACAAGATACGGCAAAAATTGCGCAAACGGTGACCGCACAATCGGGTATTTCTGCACAAAATATTAATATTGTTGCAGTAAATTCATAAAAAACAGTTGCCTCGGAGATACTTTGTGATATATAATAGAGTCATAAAGCAAAAGGGAGGCATCGTGATGGATGTGAAAGAATATCAGACTTCAGAGGGCTGTTGCATCATTTCCGAGGAAGTCATTGCCACGATTGCGGCGACAGCGGCGGTGGATGTACCGGGTGTTGCCGGTATGGCAACGCGTCTGACGGATATTCGCGGCCTGGTGACGGCGGCGGGCAGCAAATCGGTCGGTGTCGTCAATAATGAAAATGAAACCATTGTGGATGTGTACATCAACCTGCAAGAGGGTGTACGCATTCCGGATGTTGCCGGTGCGGTTCAGCGGCAGGTAAAAAGTGAAGTACAATCCATGACGGGCAAACCGGTTACCAAAGTGAACGTGCACGTTGTCGGGATTGTCTTGAACGAAGAGGAAGACGCGAAAGAGGAATAATTATACAAAGCAGGCCTTTCGTCGGCAGAGTACGAAGGGCCGCTTTGTCACGGATTTTGAAAACAGAAAGGCATGGGAACGCATGACCAGACGGGAAGCAAGAGAATTGGCATTTGTATTGCTGTTTGAACAGAGTTTCACCGGTGACGGGATAGCCGATATTCTGGAGAATGCCGGTGAGGCACGGGATATTGTCGGCGACGGGTTTGCCGTATCGTTAGCCGAGGGTGCGGTGGCGCATCAGGAGGAAATTGATGCCCGAATTTCCGCACATTCGCATCACTGGAATCGGGAACGGTTGTCCCGTGTGGCACTGGCGATTTTGCGTCTGGCAATATATGAAATGCAGTGGATGGAAGACATTCCGGTCAGCGTTTCCATTAATGAGGCGGTCGAATTGGCAAAACGCTATGGTGGGGATGCCGATGCGACCTTTATCAACGGGGTGTTGGGCGGTTTTGCGCGACACCAAGAGGCATAATATGGCACGGTATCTGGGGCTGGATACCAGCAATTATACGACCTCCGTGGCGGCTGTGGAAGCCGAAACGGGGGTGCTTTGGCAATTAAAACAACTTTTACCGGTCAAAGAGGGCGAGATGGGATTGCGGCAAAGCGACGCTGTTTTTCATCACACACGGCAGTTGCCGATAATGGTAGAAAAATTGGCGGCGCAAGCCGGCGACCTGTCGACAGTGGCGGCGGTGGGTGTTTCCACACGTCCATCGCAAGAGAAAGCGTCGTATATGCCTTGCTTTTTGGCCGGAGAGGGTGCTGCCCGCCAGTTGGCGGCGGTGCTCGGTGTGCCATGGTATGGTTTTACGCATCA
>JAZSOY010000214.1:0-3942 GCA_045537155.1 Acutalibacteraceae bacterium | reverse complement strand
CCCAACTGTCGGAAACACATCAAGCTGTTGCCGCGTTGTGGCAGGAAAAAGAAGTTTTGGAACGCAAACTCGCTATTGCCGCAGATTTTACCGACGCTTTACAAGTGCGTGTCACGGAATTAAAGCAACAACTGGGTGCGGCAACCCCTGCCGAACCAACTTCTGCTGAAAAACCGATGGAACGGTGGTTGTTTTAACGCTTTCGGCATAGTATAATAGTACCCAACCCCGACTGCGACGTTTTCGCAGTGGTATGGATTTGAAACAAAGGAGTAATGAGCAAATGGCAGAACTAAAGTATGAAGTCATTAAAGAAGTAGGTGTCTTGTCTGAGTCACCAACCGGTTGGCGCAAAGAAATCAATCTGGTGAGTTGGAATGACCGCGAACCGAAATACGACATTCGTGATTGGGCACCCGACCACGCGAAAATGGGAAAAGGTATCACCCTCACCCCCGACGAAGTGATTTTACTCCGCGACTTGTTGGGCGAAATTGACTTATAAGAGGTGACCTCATGGAAGCGGTTTGGGAAATTCTGAAAGCGGTATTGCAAGGTGTTGTACAAGGGATTACCGAGTGGTTGCCGATTAGCAGTACGGGGCATTTGATTTTGGTGGACAGATTTCTTCCGTTCTCTTTTTCGCAGGATTTTTTTGATTTGTTCAAGGTGCTGATACAATTAGGGTCGATTTTAGCCGTATTGGTATTGTATTTTCATCGCTTAAATCCCTTTTCACGTATCAAAACCCCTGCCGAACGCCGCGGAACGTGGCGGTTATGGCTGATGGTTCTCATTGCCAGCGTGCCGGCTTTGATTGCCGGTGTTCCGCTAGACGACCTGGTGGATGAGGTTTTGTCTGACCCGTCTGTGATTGCGTTGACACTGATAGTGTACGGCATATTGTTCTTGTGGATGGAGAGCCGTCCTCACAATACGCGTCTACATACACCGAGTGATGTGGGCTGGCGTACAGCACTGGGGATTGGATGTTTCCAAGTGTTGGCACTGATTCCCGGCACATCGCGCTCCGGTGCTACGATTCTCGGTGCCGTCTTGTTGGGCTGTTCACGCTATACGGCGGCGGAGTTTTCATTCTTTATGGCGATTCCTGCCATGGCAGGCGCCAGTGCGCTAAAAGTACTGAAGTTTTTATTGGATGGCTTGACACTTTCCGGTGTTGAGTGGGCGGCGTTATTGGTCGGTATGGTGGTGTCGTTTGTTGTGTCACTGCTAGTCATTCGTTTTTTGATGGACTTTATCAAAAAACACGATTTCAAACCTTTTGGTTGGTACCGTATCCTTTTGGGCGGCGTCTTAATTATATTGATGGTGTGTGGAGTGCTGGAAACCACACTACGGGGGTAAAACACAACCGACGGTCTGCAAGACAGACCGTCGGTTTTTTATAGGGCAGGTAACGAACAAGCGTACGGTGAACATTCGATTATGGACGATTCCGTTACGGAATGTTGTGCAATCAAAAACCAAAAATGCAAAAATTGTTTCGATACGACTAGTAAAAATTGGTGTATTTCTCTTTATGATGACAAAAAACGCAAAATTTAGGTCAAAACAACAAAAAACCAGTATAAATCACCACTTTATTTTGATATGATTGAAAAAAGACTGCATTTTTCGACAAGTCTATCTTGATTTAGTGCAAAAAAAGAGGTATACTGGATGTGCACACGGATATTTTCTAAACAGACGTCACCGTGCTCAGCGGCCGTTGCCGCGCAAAACGATGAGGGAGGCTACGAGATGCCCGAGTATATTCCTACCGTGATGAAGTACGATATCAAAGTCGAATCGATTGTGTCGGTGCACTATTTGGAACATGCGAAGAACTGTGTCTTTGAAGGTGAAGCACATGATTTTTGGGAATTGGTATACGTTGACAAAGGAGAAATCCGCGTAAGGTCCGGTAATAACACGTTCAACCAGTTACAAGGCCAGATAATGTTCCATAAGCCCAATGACTTCCACAACTTATTGGGGAACGGGGTAGTAGCCCCTAACGTGGTGATTGTATCGTTTGTTTGTCATTCGCCGGCGATGGATATTATCGGCGAGCGATTCACTTATGCGACCCAGCATCAGCGTGATTTGTTGGCTAACATTATCAAAGAGGCGCGACAAGCGTTTTCCTGTCCTTTGGGTGACCCGTGGACACTACAGTTAACTTGCGAAGAAACAGCACCGATTGGTTCTCAACAAATGGTGCAGTTGCTGTTGGAACAGTTGTTGATTGATATGGCACGCGTGGAAGTAACGGAAAAAGAGCAACCTCGTGTGTTTTCTTCGGTCAAGCGGCGTGCTGACAACGAAATGGCCGACCGCATCATTCGGTATATGGAGGAGCACGTGTGTGAGAATTTGTCCTTTACCGCTATTTGCAATTACTCAGCACACAGTCCTACGAACTTAAAAACGGTATTCAAATTGGTCACCGGTATGGGCGTGATGGAGTACTATCGGCACTTGAAAATTGAACGCGCAAAACAAATGTTGCGCGAGGGGGCGGGAAACATTACCCAAATTGCAGACCGCTTGGGATATACGTCGGTGCACTATTTCTCGCGGCACTTTAAGCAGGCGACCGGTATGACGCCGCGCGAATATACACAATCGGTACAAGCGATGTAATTTCCCTAATACCAACGCCGTCTTGGGCGCATATCACCGGAAGAACTGCTCACAACGGGTGGATTTTGTTGTACACAGAGAAAAGGGGGAGACGGTATGAAACGAACGATGAGCATCTTGTTGGTGGTGTTGTTGCTGTTATTACCAATTGGTTGTACTGTAGATGGGGAGGGCACAAACACCACGACCACCACAACCGATGTCACTGCCGTTAAGTTGGTGACAATGGATATTGAAGACTGGGGTGTGTGGGACATGGATTTATTGCCGGAAAAAACCCCGGGTATAATGAATATCGAGCCTCGACTTTCCGCCGCTTTTGAAGACCCGAACAACGAGGGAGCGAACTTTCGCGTGTTGGTGTACTTAAGGTGGATAGATTCGTATGATAAGGAAAAGCACCTCGCTTTGATAAATACCTTACGCTCTCTCGGCATGCCGGTCGAATCGAGTGGCGGTATTTCGTTTGGTGAGTCTTTTACGCCGTATAATAGTTTTTACACGCAAGGAACCAAAGAGCAAATCGAAGCGCTTTCCTCACTTGAACCGTCCATTGAATATGTACTATGGTTAGCACCGGCACCGAGACCTCAGGGGTATAGCGCAGTATACGGGGATGAATTGGCGGTGTGTTTGGAAACATTGGAGGAAGGCAGAACGGTTGGTATCGAAATGATTACCGCCTTGGATACTACCGCTGCTATACTGAATGGCACAGAGTTTATAAATGGTGACCGTTTACTCACCGAGGATATTAACGGGATACTTCAAGCGGGCGAGTCCGGAGAAGAAATAGTGAAAAACCGTGTAGCGGCCATCTTTGAACGATACGGAGTGGAAGAACCTCTGGAACAGAACGTCTTTCTTTGGAAAAGACACGATGCGACAGCACCCAAAACGGATAACGGGCAGGGGCATCCGTGTATCGATAAAGGAATACATGCAAGAGCGGTCTTTGTAACAACCAAAGAACACATATTAGCGATGGCAAACGACCCGGAAATCCGTTTTGTCAAGTTTAATTCCGTTCCCGAGAAGTGATGGTTGCTCGGTACAAGCAATGGTGTTTTGGGAACACAAACGCCGTCTTGGTTAAACCCAAGACGGCGTTTTTCGTATCTATTTAGTTGCGTAAACTTTGCAACGGTGCCGGAATACGACCGCCACGCTGAATGAATCGCGCCGGCGACGCCATGTTGACGGCCATTACGGGGCCATTGCCCAACAAGCCGCCGAACGATAAATCGTCGCCTATCTGCTTGCCGATAGCCGGAATAACGCGCACGGCGGTGG
>JAZSOY010000032.1:0-2982 GCA_045537155.1 Acutalibacteraceae bacterium | reverse complement strand
ACGCATGGCGGAAACATTTGAGGCAATGCGGGCAAAAAAGCGTGGTGAAAACCATTGCGAGTTCGGCTCTCTTATGGTATACTGTAGAGGACAACTGCGTTATGGCACCATCGGTGACGTGTCATAGGAAAACTAAAGGAGATGGTTTGAACCATGCTGAATTTTCGGAAAGAATTTGTTTGCGATTGTCAAAAAACGCACAATGCGCTGATTGATGAGTATATCGTCGCAAACGGTGCCGTCAATGGTATCGGCGACTATGTTCACAAGTACGGTGGGCATAAACCGTTTATCATCGCCGATACCCACACGTACGCCGCCGCCGGTGAACGGGTGTGCGACGTGCTTTCGCAAAATGGCATTGCGTTTTCAAAATACATATTTTCGGGCGAGAGTGTAAAACCCGATGAACACGCCGTAGGTGCGGTGGTGATGCACTTTGACCGTACCTGCGATATGGTCATCGGTGTCGGTTCGGGTGTGATAAACGATATCAGCAAAATTGTAGCCAACACCGCGAATGTACCGTATATCATTGTGGCAACCGCCCCGTCGATGGACGGGTATGCGTCGGCGACCTCGTCTATGGATGTTGACGGATTAAAAGTGTCGTTGCCCTCCAAATGCGCGAATGTTATCATCGGGGATTTGGATATCTTGAAGCAGGCACCGGAGCGGATGTTGATTGCGGGCTTAGGCGATATGCTGGCAAAATACATCAGCATCGCCGAATGGCGCATTGCCCATCTCATCACGGGTGAATATTATTGCGAAACCGTCGCGCAACTGATTCGCACCGCACTGCAACGTTGTACCGAGAACGCGAAAGGCTTGCTGCAACGCGAGGACGAAGCCGTCAAAGCGGTCTTTGAAGGGTTGGTTATCGGCGGCGTTGCGATGAATTATGCCGGTTTGTCGCGCCCTGCGTCCGGTGTGGAGCACTATTTCTCGCACGTTTGGGATATGCGTGGTCTGGAATTCGGTACGGCGGTTGATTTTCACGGTATCCAATGTGCGATTGGCACCTTGTATGCGGCGAAGATTTATGAACAAATCAAAGCCACCATACCCGACAGGGAAAAAGCCATTCAATACGCGGCGTCGTTTGATTACGCGCCATATCGCGAACAACTCCGCGCCTTTTTAGGCAAAGGTGCGGATGCGATGATTGCCTTAGAAGCCAAAGAACAAAAATACAGCCCCGAAAAGCATAGCGAGCGCATTGATGTTATCTTGGAAAAATGGGATGAGATTTTGCGCATCATTGACGAAGAAATCCCCTCTGCCAAAGAGGTTGAGGCCATTCTGGACACGATACATTGCCCGAAGACTGTCGCCGAAATCGGCATCGATGTGTCCTTGGTACCCACCACCTTTGCGGCGACCAAAGATATACGTGACAAATACGTGGCATCTCGCCTTTGCTGGGATTTGGGCATCCTCGACGAAGTCAAGCTATCGTTGTCAAACGGATAATACCAAAAAAAGGCCACCCCATGGGGGGAGGCCTTTTATCGTTGACGGGGTTGAGGCAGCTTGCCCGCGACGCTATTGGTATTCCCCCTAACCTTGAGTATGCCTATATGATTACTGATGGAATCTCTAATGAAATTGAGAGGGAAAAACAGATGAATACAAGGGCTACCTATCATCAAATCGTAAATCATCATTTTGACAGAGAATTCACGTTGCTTTACGGTGAGTGTGACGCGGCATGCAACCGATATGGTGAGGCGATATATGAGTTTGAAAAACGATTCGGAGTGCGCGACGAGATTCGTTTGTTTTCCGCGCCGGGACGCACAGAAATCGGCGGTAATCATACGGACCACCAACACGGCATGGTGCTTGCAGGTAGTGTTAACCTGGATGTTATTGCGGTTGTAGCCGCCAACAACGATAATATTATCCGCATTCAATCACAAGGTTATCCTATGGATGAAATCGATGTCAGCGACCTTGAAATCAAGACAGCGGAAAAGGGATGTTCCCGTGCACTGATACGCGGAGTGTTAGCCGCCTTTAAGCAACACGGCTACCACGTAGGCGGTTTTGACGCATATACAACATCGAATGTGCTAAAGGGTTCGGGTCTTTCTTCATCGGCAGCGTTCGAGGTTCTAATCGCAACAATAGTCAATGGTCTGTATAACGGTGGAACGGTTGATGCTGTCAGCATTGCCAAGTTTTCACAGTTTGCGGAGTGCGAATACTTTGGCAAGCCGTGTGGCCTTTTGGACCAAATGGCCAGTTCTATAGGCGGTGTTATCTTTGCCGATTTTAACGAACCTCAAAATCCCATTATTGAAAAAATCCATGTTGATTGGGCGGATTTGGGACATTCACTTTGCGTCGTTGATACAGGCGGTAATCATGCGAACTTAACACAAGATTATGCGGATATTACACAGGAATGTAAGGCAGTCAGCTATGCGTTAGGCGTCGATTTTTTGCGTGATGCCGATGAACAGAAGTTTTATGCCAATATTGCAAACATTCGTCAGCAATGTAGTGATAGGGCGGTCATGCGTGCCATACATGTTTTTAACGAAAATAAACGAGTTCTCACCCAAAAATCAGCACTCAAAAACCGAGATTTTACTACTTTTTTAGCAACGGTTACGCGTTCGGGAGAATCATCGTATGACCTGCTTCAAAATGTGTATTCGCCCAATCATCCCCAAGAACAGGCTATTCCCTTGGCGTTGGCTCTTACGAAGCAATTCTTAAATGGTCGAGGTGCTTATCGTGTTCACGGTGGCGGTTTCGCAGGAACGATTCAGTGTTACATTCCCAATAACATAGTTGACGATTATCAACAGATGATAGCGTCTGTGTTTGGCGAACACGCCTGTATACCGTTATTGGTACGTTCGGTAGGTGGATACGAACTGAAGTTGTCATAACAAAATTTTTAATGTAAGGTATTTTCAAATCATTCGAAAAAATCAATAAACAACAAAACCCCTCCGCATACTGAAT
>JAZSOY010000197.1:0-3836 GCA_045537155.1 Acutalibacteraceae bacterium | reverse complement strand
GCGGTGGCTTTGTTGTTAATCATACCGATAGCGGCTTCGTCGGCAATGATGGCGGCAATGATTTCCGGAGAGGTATCACCGGGAATAGTAATCATATCCAATCCGACGGAGCAAACGGCGGTCATCGCCTCCAATTTTTCCAGTCGCAAACAACCGCTGCGTGCGGCGGCAATCATACCGGCATCTTCCGTGACCGGAATAAAGGCACCGGACAAACCGCCGATGTGCGACGATGCCATCACGCCACCCTTTTTGACAGCATCGTTGAGCATTGCCAATGTGGCGGTGGTGCCGTGTGCACCGCATTGTTCCAATCCGATTTCTTCTAAAATGTGGGCAACCGAATCCCCGATAGCGGGTGTCGGTGCCAATGACAAGTCCACAATCCCAAACGGAACACCCAAGCGACGGGAGGCTTCCTGTGCGACGAGTTGGCCCATCCGCGTGATTTTGAACGCGGAACGTTTAATGAGGTCGGCAATGGCGGTTAAATCGCAGTCGCCCGCTTTGGCGAGTGCCGCACGCACGACACCGGGGCCGGATACGCCGACGTTGATAACGCAATCGGGTTCACCGGGACCGTGGAACGCACCGGCCATAAACGGATTGTCTTCCGGCGCGTTGCAGAATACCACCAATTTGGCCGGGCCGATGCAGTTGCGCTCAGCGGTGAGTTCTGCCGCCCGGTAAACAATCTTACCCATCATTGCTACCGCATCCATATTGATACCGGCTTTGGTAGAACCGATATTGACCGACGAGCATACGTGCTCGGTCTGTGCCAAGGCTTCCGGAATACATTCCATCAGTTCACGGTCACCGGCAGCAAATCCTTTTTGGACCAACGCCGAAAACCCACCGATGAAATTAACACCGCAGGTTTGTGCGGCTTTTTCCAAGGTGAGAGCCAGTTTGAGTGCGTCTTTGTGGTCACACGCTGCCAGCACCAATGCCGCCGGCGTCACGGAAATGCGCTTGTTAATGATGGGAATACCGTATTCGCGTTCAATGTCCTCGCCGACACGTACCAGATGTTTCGCACAGCGGGTGATTTTATCGTAAACGCGCGCACACATCGTATCGACATCGCTGTGGCAACAATCCAACAGCGAAATGCCCATCGTAATGGTGCGGATGTCGAGGTTTTCCTCCCGTATCATCGTAATGGTTTCCAGAATATCACGCGTGTTTAGCATATATTTCTCTCCTGTAATTGGTTAAATCCGATGCATCGATTCAAAAATATCTTCATGCATGGCGTGAATGGACAATCCCATTTCCTGCCCGATGGTTGCCAACTCGTTTACCAATTGGGTGAATGGGATGTCACATTTCTCAATGTCCACCAGCATAATCATAGCAAACATATCCTGCAGAATGGATTGTGTCACTTCCAAAACATTGATACGGTGGTCGGCACATTTGGTTGAAATTTTGGCAAGGATACCCACCATATCCTTTCCGATAACCGTGATGACTGCTCGCATCTGTTTCTCTCCTTTTACTGATTCTTTCTATGACATATTGTATCGTGTTCTATCATACATAATGCGGCAAATTAAAGTAATTATATTCTTGGTTTTATCATCGTTTTATGGTATACTGTTATTACATTACCAAAGGAGGTACGCTATGAATCGGTTGTTGAAATTGTTAGAGACCCATGCCCGTGTGAGTGACGCTCAACTGGCGGCCATACTCAACTGCACCGAGGAAGAGGTGCGGGCGCAAATTCGTGCACTGGAAAACAGTGGCGTGATTCGTGCGTATACGGCACTGGTGGACTGGGATAAAACTGAGCGCGATTATGTGACGGCGATTATTGAACTTAAGGTCACGCCGCGTCCGGACAGTGGGTTTGAAGGCATTGCCGAACAGATTGCGACCTTTGACGAGGTGGAAAGTGTGTACTTGATGTCGGGCACGTACGATTTGTCGGTTCGTGTCAACGGCAGAACGTTGCAGGATATTTCCACCTTTGTTGCTAAGCGATTGGCGCCGTTGGAAACGGTGCAAGCCACGGCTACACATTTTGTATTACGGCGGTACAAAGAAGGCCGTGTACCGTTTTTTAACGAGCCGGAAGACCAACGGGGGCTATTTTAACGTATGGAGTATTCACCGTTAATCAATCGCAAGTTACAAGAAATTCCACCCTCGGGTATTCGGCGTTTTTTTGACATTGCCAGTGAAATGGACGATGTGATTTCGTTGTCCATCGGTGAACCGGATTTTGTGACGCCGTATCACATTCGTGAAAAAGGCATCGAGTCATTACAAAAAGGTAAGACGTGGTACACGCCCAATGCCGGTTTGCCGGCGTTGCGTCAAGCCATTAGTCGATATGTGCACCGTCGCACCGCGGTGACCTATGAACCCACTACCGAAGTGTTGGTTACGGTCGGTGGCAGTGAGGGCATTGATTTGTGCTTGCGTACCGTGTTGGAAGCCGGCGATGAGGTGCTGATTCCGCAACCGAGTTTTGTATGCTATGAGCCGTTGACGCGTTTAGCCGGCGGCATACCGGTGCCGTTGGTGACGTGTGCGGAGGATGGATTCCGCTTGACAGCGGAGGCGGTGCGTCGGGCAATTACACCGCGCACCAAATTGTTGGTATTGCCTTACCCGAGTAATCCGACCGGTGCGGTGATGCGTCGCGAACATTTAGAAGCGATTGCCGCTGCGTTGCGCGGCACCGACATTTTAGTGTTGTCGGATGAAATCTACAGCGATTTAACCTACGGTGCGCAAGCGCACGTGAGTTTGGTGTCGTTGCCGGATATGGCAGAACGCACGATATATATTAGTGGGTTTTCCAAGTCCTTTGCCATGACCGGTTGGCGATTGGGGTATGTGTGTGCGCCGGCACCGATAATGAAGATGATGATTAAGTTGCACCAGTTTGCGTTGATGTGTGCACCGACAACCGCTCAGTATGCGGCGATTGAGGCAATGGACAACGGCGAAGACGATGTTGCGGCGATGCGCGAAGATTACGATGCGCGGCGGCGGTATATTGTCCGTGAACTGAACGAAATGGGTCTGTCGTGTTTTCAACCCGAAGGGGCATTTTATGTGTTCCCCTCCATTCAGGTGACCGGTTTAAGTAGCGAGGAGTTTTGTACGCAGTTATTACAAAAAAAGCACGTCGCGGTGGTGCCGGGGACGGCGTTCGGCGCGTGTGGCGAGGGATATGTGCGCATTTCGTATTGTTACTCCATCCAGCACATTACCGAGGCGATGCGTCGTATCCGTGAATTTGTGCAAGAATGTGGAGAATGTGTATGAGTATTAGCGTGGCGGCTCCGGCAAAATTGAATTTGTCATTAGATGTTATCGGGCGCCGAGACGACGGCTATCACGAACTACGTACGGTGATGCAAACCGTGGATTGGTGTGATACCGTGACGGTGGATTTCTCCGATGACGGGGATATTTCCCTACAGTGTGATAACGGTGCACCGGAAGATGAGCGCAACACCGCCTATCGTGCGGCGGCGTTGTTTCGGAAATATACCGGGCGGCAGGAAGGGTATCGCGTGATAGTGAAAAAACACATCCCTATGCAGGCCGGTATGGCAGGCGGTAGTGCCGATGCCGCAGCGGTGCTATGGGCGTTATCGCGGTTGACCGGTGTCACCCTCCGTATGGACGAATTGTTGTCATTAGGGGCGCAAATCGGTGCAGACGTGCCGTTCTGCTTACGGGGCGGTACCGCATTGGCGACCGGTATCGGTACAGAGTTGACACCTCTGCCGCCGCTGCCGACGTGCGCCTTTGTGGTGGTGAAACCGGATGGCGGTGTTTCGACGCCGGAAGCGTATCGGTTACTGGAT
>JAZSOY010000058.1:0-1709 GCA_045537155.1 Acutalibacteraceae bacterium | reverse complement strand
CATGGCTACGATCCGACTTTTGTAAAGTCAACCCACCATAGTATGTGTATTTTATTTCAAAATGGGCATACTACCGGCGAGGTGAAAACAATGATAGAACAAGATACCATTAAGTTGTTACGCGAATGCGATGCCGGCGTAAAAATGGGTGTGTCTTCCATTGACGACGTACGCGACAAAGTAACAAATCCGGAATTTCGTGACTATTTGGTTAAGTGCAAAAAAGAACACGAAAAGTTAGAACACGAAATTCAAGAAGAGTTGGACAAGTATCGTGACGAGGGGAAGAACCCCAATCCCATTGCCAAAAGTATGTCGTGGATGAAAACCAATATGAAATTGGCGATGGAGGAATCCGATAACACCATTGCCGATTTGATGACCGACGGATGTAATATGGGCGTCAAATCACTCAACCGTTATTTGAATGAATACAAAGCCGCCGACGAGGTTTCTAAGGATATCGCCAAGCGTCTGATAAATTTGGAAGAGGAACTAACGATTGAAATTCGGAAGTATCTTTAACAGTACCAGCAAGGCCGTAGTTGAAACTCAACTACGGCCTTGTTTCTGTTTAACACTTATTTCGATTCGGTTTCTTCTTCGTCTAACACGGCAACCGCATTCAGCGTAACAATGCGCGCGCCGCTGTCATTAGGGTTTGTTTCAAATGTCATTTGTCCACCGCAAATGGAGCAAGCCGGACGCACGTTATCGTCTACCGCACGAATAGGCAGCGGCACACCGCGCTGACTGGCAATACACGCACGCTGATGACCGGAAATGACTTCGCCGTGGCCACACTCACATAACGCCACCGATACCGGACGCATCGTGTCTTTTTTTGAACGCATCGCTTTGTACAGTTTTGGGCAATACAACAAATCGTTGGTAGCAATTTTGCCGGACGAACAAACAAAATCCTCCACCACGTTCAATGAACATTTTCCGGTTTTTAAGAAATAACAGGTGTTTTTCGTAAGGTTGATAGTCACATCAACCGTACCTTTGGGAGCACTCATTCCATTCACCTCAAACAAGTAATGATACCAGTATAACACATTCTTTTGTTCTTGCCTATACTTTTTCAAAAAATTTCTTGTTTTGCCAAAAACGGTGTTTTTCGGTCGAAATTCCTACTGATAAACCGTATCAAATAACGCATAGTAAACACGGAGGCATCGTTATGAAACAAACAATACGTGTAGTATGTTATTTGTTAACCATTGTCAGTGCGTTGGCATTGGGTGGAATTGGATATTGGCAACACAGTTTGCCGGACAGTTATTATGTTGAACAAGGGAATTCGCTGATAATCCAGGGCGGTTTTACCGGTGATATGAGCACTGAGCGCAGCCAAAAGTCCTCACAAGCAGTCAATGCGGTGGTGGGAGATACCTATCGAACAACCGTAAAATGGTTGGGGATTTTTCCCATTAAAGATGTTACGGTAACGGTTGTAGACGAATCACAAGTGGTGCTGGGAGGCATACCGTTTGGCGTGAAATTGTATACAGACGGTGTTTTGGTGGTGTCGTTATCGACCGTGGATAGTCCCGGAGGCAATGTCAGCCCGGCCAAAGCGGCTGGGTTAAAGGTGGGGGATTTGATTATCTCTATTAACGGACAAACCGTGTATACAAATGAAGAAGTAGGACGGTTGGTGAAAGAATCGGCCGGAAAACCGATGGTATTGGATATTCGTCGCG
>JAZSOY010000167.1:0-1545 GCA_045537155.1 Acutalibacteraceae bacterium | reverse complement strand
TATCACGCTGTCGGATACCCAAACCGGTCTGCGCGGCTTTTCACCACAGGCGATGCGCCGCTTTTTGGCAACCAAGGGTGAGCGCTTTGAGTACGAAATGAATATGATTTTGGATGCACACGAATCCGGTATTGCCTTGTTGGAAGTGCCGATCGAAACGGTGTACATAGAGGAGAACAAGTCTTCACATTTTAATCCGTTGCTCGATTCTGTGCGTATCTATTCGGTGTTTTTGAAATTTATCGCCGCGTCGCTTTCATCATTTGTTGTGGACATCTTTGCATTCACCTTGTTTGTAGCGGCGTTGGGCTGGTTGTTTCCGTCTGTTTCCACGGAAATTCGAATTGTGATTGCCACCTATGCGGCACGCGTCCTGTCGGGTTTGTTCAACTTTACCGTGAACAAAAAGACCGTGTTTAAGAGTCACGGTAACACCGGAAGACGGTTATTGCGGTATTGTGTGCTCAGCGTGGTTCAGGCATCACTTTCGGCGTTTGCGACCAGCGGGCTGTTTGCTTTGCTTAACTGGAATGCGACGCTTCTCAAACTCATTGTGGACTGCATCTTGTTTTTGCTCAGTTTCCGTCTTCAGCGCGGTTGGGTCTTCAAATGAAAAATGCGCGAGAACACTCGCGCATTTTCTTTAGTGTGGCAGGTTTAAATTATTGTTCAATGGATTCCTCTGCGTTTTTGAGAACGTTCATCAGCGACGACGCTAACAGTGGATAGGATTTTGCCAGTGCGTCCGGCAGCATCGATGGTGCTTTGGATTCCGAGAACGCTTCTCTGGCAATCTTGCGGATGTGTGCCGCACCGATTCCCATCTCACCGTTCACGACCGGTTGCCAGTAGGTTTCCGGCAACGTAAACAAGGCGTTAGGGTTTTTGACATTCGCAGCATATAAACTGCGGAACACGGTATAAATCGCGAGATTTAAGTAAGCAGACACCTCAGCGGTCAGTTCTTTGTGTTTACACCGCTTGAGAACGTCAAACAACACGCTGATCGCGTTGAGCGCTAATTTTTTGTTCAGCACCGGCAGCATATTGTCCACCGAGCGACCGTCTTTCGCATTCGGCTCTCCGTCCGGCAGATCGTCTACTGTCAGCATAGCGCCGGATTTATCCGGCGTACGGCCGAGCAGGTAGTCGCACGATACGTTGTAATAATCGGCAGCGCGCACGACAAACTCCAAGCGGCATTCCCGAATGCCCTTTTCATAGTGTGAAAGCAAAGCTTGTGATATATCCAAAGCGGCGGCCGCTTGTTTTTGACTGATACCGCGTTCCTTTCGCAACAGCATCAAGGTGCGCGCAAAACCGGTTGGCATTTAAGGTCGCTCCTATCTTGTGAAATCCCCAAAATTATACGGTGGGTTTTTTATTATAACGCAGATATTACGATTTGTAAATTGTTGAAACCACCGATATTAGGAGGAGTTTTCTGTGAAAAGTTATAAAATTCATTTAATTCGGCACGGCTTGACTGCCGCAAACGAGCAGGGGTTGTATGTCGGGAAAACCGATTTGCCGCTCTCACCGGCA
>JAZSOY010000221.1:0-7757 GCA_045537155.1 Acutalibacteraceae bacterium | reverse complement strand
TCGCCATCAGTTTCTTGTTGTTGGTGGCAATCACCGGCACGTGGGGCAACCTGTGGGGATATATTAACGACGCGTTATCGACGTCGTTGTTGTATTCGATGGTTGCGTTTGTGTCCATGTCTATTTTGCTTACGAAAACCAAGGTGATTGACAGTTGTATCGCTGTCATTTTGTCGCTCATCGGTCGTGTTACCGGCGGTGCCGGCTACACCGCGGTTATCACCAGCGCCTTTATGGGTGCGCTGTCCGGTTCCGGTCCCGGTAACGTGATGGCGACCGGCGCCATCACCATTCCGGCGATGAAGCGTTCCGGTTTTCCGCCGGAATTGGCGGCCAACATCGAAAGCAATGCCAGTTATATGGGCAATATGATTCCCCCGTCCTCCAACATTGTGGCGGCGATGGGTGCGCTGGCGGCATTCGGTATTGAGGTGACTACCGGACAGTTCTGGATTGCCTTGTGGGGGGTTTCCCTTTGGTTTATTCTGCAACGTCTGATAATGGTGTGGGCTTTCTGCAAGTATTATAAAGTAAAACCTATGGCCAAAGAGGAACTGCCCAGCCTGAAAGAAACGCTCAAACAAGGATGGCAAGGCTTGTTGTTGCCGCTGATTATTTTGTTGCCCTTTGTGCTGGATTTCTTCTTCAAAGATACTTTCTTCACCGCGCGTTTGGGTGCGGACGGTGCCAAATGGTTGTCCAAATCCGTGCTGTTGTTTATCGGTGGCTTGTCGTCGATTTACACCTGCTGGATTGCGAAAGATAAAAAACAGATTACCATCCCGAACCTCGCCAAGATGTTTGGCGACGGCGTCAAGACGATTGCACCGGCCATTGGCGTCTGCGTGTTTGGTTATATGATTGGTTCGTTGTTTGTGGACCTGAAAGTGGCGGAGGAAATGGGCGCGATTATCGGCGCTTGGAACTTCGGCAAATTGGGTATGGTATTGGCTGTCTGTGCGATTACCTGCTTTATGGGTATGGTGGTACCGGGTTCCTCGTTGGTAGTTATCTTTGGGCCGGTGTTCATCACCTTGTTGACCGGTGTCGGTGTGGAACCGATGTTGGCAGCGGCGATGTTACCCTGCATCTGCGGTGTTATGTGCGGTATTACCCCGCCTCTGGGCTTGGGTATGTATGCCGGTATGACGCTGGCGGAATCCGACTTCACCAAGACGTTTAAGAATAACCTCTGGTGGGTGTCAGCACAGTTTATTCTGCAAGTAGCGGTGTTGATGGGTTGGTTACCTGTCATAGGACTGTAAGGGGGATACAACGATGAAAGCATTTTTCAAAAAAGTTTCTGCCGTGTTACGCGTTGTGTTCGGCTATGGTGTGTTTGCCTGTTTGTTTGTCGGCGGTCTGACCTTCTTCGGCTATCTGGCCGCGCTCATCATCGGCGGCGAAACGGCGACGTTGATTTGCGACTTCTTGTTCAATAAAGTGTTGACCTATTGCATCTATTGCTCTACCATTATGGTGTTGCTGGGCTTGGTCGTTATGTACCTGAACGGGGAAGTGGCACTCACCATGAGCAAGAAAAAGGAAACCGCCAAACACGAAGGCGAACTGTAATTGCCGCAATATGACAAAAAACCGCTTGGTGATGACTCACCAAGCGGTTTTCTTATGGTTGCTTGTTACTCGTAGATACGTGTCACGCGCGGCATAAAATTGCACAGCACTTCGTAATGAAAACTGTCGCACAGCGCACCGAGTTCCTCGGCGGTAATGCACTCGTCACCATTTCTGCCCAGAATCACCGCTTCTTCACCCACAGCGGCGCACGGAATGTCGGTAACGTCCACCATGATTTGGTCCATACACACGCGCCCGACGACGGGTGCGCGTTTGCCGCCGATTAACACCGAACCGCGGTTGGAAAACGCGCGATTAAAGCCGTCGGCATAGCCGATGGCCACGGTGGCAATACGACGGGGGGAGGGGGTGTGATAGGTGTGCCCGTATCCCACGCCCACACCGGCATCCACATCGTGGATGTGGATAATGTGGCTGACAACCTCCATAGCCGGTTGCAGTGTCGGGTACGTATCCGCCATTTCGTGTGACGGAACCACCCCGTACAGCGCAATTCCCAACCGCACCGCATCGTATGGTGCGTCGAGTGCGACGGTAGCGGCACTGTTGCTGGCGTGTTTGACCGGAATGACGACGCCACGCGCGTCAAGCGCCGCCAAAAACGCATCAAACCGTCGCTTTTGTTCCCGCGCTGTGGTGGTGTCAGCCGTGTCCGCGCACGCAAAATGTGTAAAAATCCCCTCCACATTGAGATGGGGAAGTGCGGCGATACGAGCGATGGTATCCGCACTCTCGGCGGTATCGGTAAATCCGATGCGCGTCATACCGGTATCCA
Source organism: Acutalibacteraceae bacterium (assembly GCA_045537155.1). GTDB lineage: Bacteria > Bacillota > Clostridia > Oscillospirales > Acutalibacteraceae > RGIG3009. The sequence continues at coordinate 5,383 of JAZSOY010000221.1, read as the reverse complement.
CTGCCAGATGTACGGTCGCCGTTTGTCCCAATCGTTGGGCGGTAGCGGACAACAACACGGCATCGTCCCACGAAAACAGAGTGGCAATGATATGGTGTTGCAGCACCGCCTGAAATTGGCTGGGATGCGTATACGACAATACCAACAACGGATGGGAAATGCCGTGTTCGCGCAGTTCCACCGCCTCGTCCACCGTTGCCACAGCAAAATAATCGGCGCGGTCAGAAAGCGCTTTGGCGACCGCCACCGCGCCGTGACCGTATCCGTTGGCTTTTACCGTCGCTATGACGTTGGTTTCGGCAGGGATACCGGATTTCAGAGCATCAAAATTCGCCCGAATGGCATCCAACCGGATGCGCGCATAGGTTCTGATATAGGGTGTGGTATGCATAGTGACCACCTTACTCCGTTGCCTGCATAAATTCGTTGTACACGTAATCCTGCAAAGCGGTTAGCAGTTCGGGGGCTTTGCCGCCGACGGCCTGCCCGTCGATTTCGCGAGCCTGCAAGCCGAGCGAGCCGGACGAGGACACAATCACTTCGTCGGCATCCATCATTTCCGCCACCGTAAAGGGGCGTTCGTCTACCGGAATCCCCAGCGCGCGACACGCACCAATCAAGTGTGCACGGGCAATACCCGGCAAAATCAAATTATCGGTCGGGGCGGTGCGGAACACACCGTCTTTGAGGATATGCACGTTGGCATGGGAACATTCGGTCACGCGTTCACCGCGGTGCAGTACGGTTTCATCGTAGCCGAGCCGTTTGGCGTGCTCCGAGGCCATCACACTCGGAATGAGGTTCAGCGTTTTAATGTTGCAATGGAGGAACCGCGTATCCTCTGCCGTTGTCAGTTTGAGTTGCTTATGAATATCCACAATGTTGCGGGGCATCAGCATCACCCATAGGTTGCCGGGGCCCTCGGTGAACACGTGGTTGCGAATACCGGTACCGCGTGTCAACTGAAAATACACGAAATTTTCGCCGGTATCCATTTTGGCGACCAACTCGTTCAAAATATCGGCAACTTCTTGCTTGGTATGCGGGACCACCATCTCCAGCAAGGCGGCGCTGTTAAAGAACCGGTCAATGTGTTCTTCCAGCGCAAAAATGTGATAATGACGGCAGTAGGTGGCATCGTACACACCGTCCCCGAACACGCAGACGCGGTCGTTCATCGGGACGGTCATCTCTTCCAATTCACCAAATTTGCCGTTGTAATACCCCAGTGTTTTCACCGGACAAGCCTCCTTACACTGTGCCGTAGGCGACACACACTTTATTGTTTATTATAGAACGCCCGACCAATAAAGTCAATCGTTTGCCGTGGTTTTGTCACCGCGACGGGGAGAAAAAAAGGCCGCCTTGCGGAAGCCTTTTCTCGTCGTTATTTTTTGTATCCGTTGGGATTGGCGGATTGCCAACGCCACGCATCGCGGCACATATCGTCCAAATCGAACTGTGCCTGCCAACCGAGCAGCGTTTTGGCCTTGGTCGGGTCGGAATAACACGTACCGATATCCCCGGCGCGCCGCGGCGAGATGGTGTAAGGCACCTTGACGTTGTTTACGCGCTGAAAGGCGTTCACCAAATCCAGCACACTGTAACCGGTACCGGTACCGAGGTTGATGGCTTGTGAACCGGTGTGAGCGCGCGCGTAATCCACCGCACACACGTGACCGCGCGCCAAATCCACCACGTGAATGAAATCACGCACACCGGTACCGTCGTGCGTATCGTAATCGTTACCGAACACCGACAGTGACGCTAACTTACCGATGGCGACCTGCGACACATACGGCATCAGGTTGTTGGGAATGCCATTGGGGTCCTCGCCGATGCGACCGCTTTCGTGCGCGCCGATGGGATTGAAGTAGCGCAACAGCACCACCGACCACTCGCTGTCGGACACACACAAATCTTGCAAAATGCACTCAATCATATACTTGGTCCGACCGTAGGGATTGGTGACCGCACCGACCGGCATCGTTTCGTTGAGTGGCGAGGGATTGTTCATACCGTACACGGTAGCGGAGGAACTGAACACCATCCGTTTGCACCCGAACTCACGCATCACGCCGCACAGCACCAACGTGCCGTTGACGTTGTTATCAAAATATTCCAGTGGCTTTTGCACCGATTCGCCGACGGCTTTCCAGCCGGCAAAATGGATGACAACATCGATGTCATTTTCACGAAACACCTTTCGCAAACCCTCGGCATCGCGAATATCGCACTTGTAAAACGGGAATGTCTTGCCGGATAATTCTTGCACGCGAGCCAGCGCCTCCGGACTGGAGTTGTAATAATTATCCAACACCACAATCTCGTGACCGGATTTCAGTAGTTCAATGCAGGTGTGACTACCGATGTAACCGCAACCGCCGGTAATGAGGATTGACATAATCCGTACCCCCTTGTATAATAATAAACAGCAAGTTATCTTTAGTATACCACAACTTTTCATTTGTGCAATGGTTGTTTGTATGCAAAACTTGTTTTTTCAGTGGCCAAATTTGTAATTTTTGTGTCAAAAGTCCTATTGAAAATGGAGAAAATCGGCAGTAGGATAAAGGAGAGAAACAGGAGAGGAGTATTGCGAATGAAACCAACACTCGTCATTATGGCTGCCGGTATGGGCAGTCGATTCGGTGGACTGAAACAGTTAACACCGGTCGGACCTAACGGGCAAATGATTATTGACTATTCCATTTACGATGCGATTCAAGCCGGTTTCGGCAAGATTGTGTTTGTCATCAAGCACGCGATTGAGCAGGAATTTCGGGAACTCATCGGTAACCGCATCGCTGCCAAGATTCCGGTAGAGTACGTGTTTCAGGAGTTGGATAAACTGCCGGACGGCTACACCGTACCGGAAGGACGTAGCAAACCGTGGGGCACCACGCACGCTATTTTATGTTGTCGCGACGTAGTAAAAGAACCGTTTATGGTGATTAACGCCGACGATTTTTACGGTAGCGGCTGTTTCAAGAATTTGGCAGGATTTTTGGCAAACCCGCCGCAAGGCAAGGGAATGCAGTTTGCGATGGCAGGCTACATTCTGGAAAACACGCTGACCGAAAACGGGTATGTGTCGCGCGGCGTGTGCGAAGTCGGGGAGGACGGCAAATTGCAGGGGTTGGCAGAGCGCACCCACATTGAATTTGTCAACGGCAAACCGATGTACACCGAAGACGAGGGTGCCACCTACGAACCCTTAACCGAGGGTTGCTATGTGTCGATGAACGCGTGGGCATTTCCTGCCGGTATGATTGACCGTTTGGAGGAGCATTTTATCCGTTTCTTGGATACGACCGCGAAGGCGAATCCGCTGAAATCGGAATGTTATCTGCCGATTGTCGTCAACGATATGATGCAGGCCGGCGAAGCCGAAACCACGGTGATTCCCACCGCAGACCGTTGGTACGGTATGACCTACGCGGCTGACCGTGCCGAAGTAGAAGCGGCGATTGCCGTGATGACCGAGCAGGGTGCGTATCCCGCCGTAATGTGAGGATACACGATGACCATTGTAGAGATAGCCAAACAATTTCAGTTGGACCGTGAGCCGCTGGCGGCAGAGCCGTACGGTTGCGGTCACATCAACGATACGTATTGTGTGACTGCCGCCGACAAGCGGTACATTCTCCAGCGTATCAATCATCACGTGTTTCCCAATGTTGCCGGTTTGATGGAAAACATCCACCGCGTCACCTCGATGGTGCGTGAGCAGGTATTGGCGAACGGCGGCGACCCGGACCGCGAATGTCTGCAGGTCATCCCCACGAAAGAGGGGGCACCGTATCTGGAGTGCGAGGGCAACTATTATCGGATGTATGTGTTTGTGGAGCACACCCTGTCGTTGCAGACGGTGGAAAACCCCGTACACTTCTACTATTCGGCGGTGGCGTTCGGCCGTTTTCAAAAACAGTTGGCGCACTTTCCGGCAGACACGTTGTATGAGGTGATTCCCGACTTCCACAACACCGCGTCGCGGTATGCCGCGTTTGAGGCGGCGGTGGCACGGGATGCCAAAGGCCGCGCGGCGGAAGTTGCGGCAGAGATTGCCTTTGTGCGTGAGCGTCAAGCCGATACCGAGCGTATTGTATCGTTGCTCGCCTCCGGTGAATTGCCGTTGCGCGTGACGCATAACGATACCAAACTCAACAACGTGTTGTTGGACGAGGTGACCGGAAAACCGATGGCGGTCATTGATTTGGATACCGTGATGCCGGGTTCGGCGTTGTACGATTTTGGTGACAGCATCCGTTTCGGCAGCAATCCGGCGACGGAGGACGAAAAAGACTTATCCAAAGTGTACTGCGACGTCGACTTGTTTGAGCAGTATACCAAAGGCTTTTTGGAAGCCTGCGGCGACAGTTTAACGGCAAAAGAAAAGGAATTGTTGCCGTATGGTGCCTATCTGATGACGTTGGAATGTGGCATTCGTTTTCTGACGGATTATCTGGACGGGGATACCTACTTCAAAATCCACTATCCGGAACAGAATTTGCGCCGTTGCCATACGCAATTCAAACTGGCGGCGGATATCATGGCAAAAATGGATGTGCTCAACGCCATTGTGGCCAAGTACAACTAAACAACGTAAAAACAGCGCTTCGGTCATCACCGAAGCGCTGTTTCATATTGGCTCTGTTTTGTATTATGCCCCCGTGTTACGATGCCAAGCGATGCGTATCGAGATAATCGCGCCACAACAGATAGTATTTCGCACGAATGTGGATGCCATCGCCGGCGGCAAACTCGGCATTCATATGACCGGCAGCATCGTCAAATGCGGGATTGATATCCAGATAAAACACACGGGAATTATCCGCCAGCGCGGCAATCAGCGAGTTGAACTGATTGATACGCTCGTTGGTGAAAATGGCCTTGGAGCCGCTGGTAATATCGTTACACTCCTTGGTGACGTGTAGCGTCGACTGTACCACGATGCGCGCATCGGGTTGACGTTCGGCAATGCCGTCAATCAACTCGCGGTACTTTTGGGCGGTGCCTTCCAGACCGTAGCCTAATTCGTTGATACCCAGCATAATATAGATGGTATCAAAGGATTGTTTTTTCAGCAACGCCTCCAGTTTGAGTTTGCCCATACCGGGAACATCCGCGTCTTCTTTCCATACCTTGTACGCGCTCAACCCCACACTGCAGAAGAACGTGGCGTCTTGCAATTTACCGTATTCCATCAACCCCACCGTACGCGAATCCCCGATAAATAAGGTGTTTGCAAAATTGACCGTGTGGTCGGACAATGCCGTCGTGGTCGTGGTCGTCGATTGGGTGGTAGAGGTGGTCGTGGCGGCGGTAGTCGTCGTGGTGGCAGCCGTCGTGGTCGACGACGTACCCGGCGTGGCGGTGGTTG
>JAZSOY010000031.1:0-2721 GCA_045537155.1 Acutalibacteraceae bacterium | reverse complement strand
TGTCTGTCATACCGGCAATATAATCGCACGCCGCGCGTGCCGCACCCTCGGTGTGATAAATGGTATGCATTTCTACCGGCAACCGCTCGGGATTTTCGGCAAAATACCGGAACAAACGCTGAACAAACTCATCTACTTTTTTCTCTTCATTTTTGGCAATGGGATTGTAATATAGCCGGTCAAACATAAAGGTGTGCAGCCGGTCAAATGCCTCCCACACCGCCGGTGCCATCTCAATATTGTTGTTGCTGTTATCAATAATCGAGCCAATCATCGTATGGAACCGCTGTTTCCGTGTGCTGCCCAACACCGCGGTGACTTCGGTCGGAATATCCGATTCTGCAAACACACCTGCACGAATAGCATCGTCAATATCGTGATTGATATACGCCACCTTGTCTGCCAAACGCACAATACAGCCTTCCCATGTTGCCGCTTGTTCGCCGGTGGTGTGATTCAAGATGCCGTCACGCACTTCCCACGTCAAATTGAGTCCCTGGCCGTTGTCTTCGAGCAGTTCCACCACACGCACGCTTTGCTCATAGTGACGGAATCCCCCGTCCATACACCGATTGAGTGCGCGTTCGCCGGCGTGACCGAACGGGGTATGTCCCAAATCGTGCGCCAAGGCAATGGCCTCCGTCAGGTCCTCATTCAGGCACAACGCGCGAGCAATGGTCCGTGCAATTTGCGATACCTCTAAGGTATGCGTCAGGCGCGTACGATAATGGTCACCCTCCGGCGACAAAAACACCTGCGTTTTATGGCGCAGACGGCGAAAGGCTTTGCAATGCAATACGCGGTCGCGGTCACGTTGAAAATCCGTGCGAAAATCACACGGTTCTTCCGGGCGCACACGTCCGCGACTTTCACACGCCAACGCTGCTTTTGACGATAACGTGGTGCGTTCAATTTCCTCGGTTCGCAAGCGTGGAATCATCGTATCCCATCCTTCCATACATCTTATACGCACAAATTCTGCGGTTTTCCTTTGTAATTTTCACTTTTTTTCAAAAAATTCAAAAATTTCATCCTTGGGAACAAAATCCAACGTACCGGCCGAACCATCCGTGAGCCCACGGCAAAACGCATCCACCGCTTCGGTCGGCAACAAGAGTGACACCGTTATCTGCTCGGCAAACGCCGTATCGGTCACGCGGCCGCCGTACTCCGCTACCAAAGGAGGAATACGTCCGTATTGCGCGTAATCGCACACAATCTCCCCTACCGTGCACGGACGGCACTCCCCGATGCCGGCGGCGTCCATCGCCATTGACGTGCTTTGAGAATAGGCGCGCACCAAACCACCGGTACCCAAGAGAATACCGCCAAAGTAGCGCGTGACCACCACCACACAATCGGTAAGACCGCGTTTTTGCAGGGTTTCCAACACCGGCAAACCGGCAGTTCCCTGCGGTTCACCGTCGTCCGAAAATCGGCTGATACCGGAACGCAACACATACGCATACACATTGTGGCGCGCGTCCCAGTGTTGCTTTTTGCGTTCGGCAATAAATGCCAACGCCGCTGCCTCATCGGTAACCGGCCGGATAGCGGCGATGAACCGTGAACGCCGGTCAATATATTCTGCTTCGGATTCTTCACGTATCGTGAGATAGGCCCGTTCGTTCATCGCGCACCCTCCTTTACGGTCACTCAAAACGAGAAAAGGCAGCGCATACACTGCACTGCCCTTATCCGTTGGTTTATTTGCCCTCTTTGATACCGAAACGCTTGTTGAAGCGGTCTACACGACCACCGGTATCCACCAGCTTCTGCCGGCCCGTGAAAAATGGATGGCATTTGGAGCAGATTTCCACGCGGATATTCTCCTTTGTGGAAGACGTCTCGATGACTTCGCCGCACGCACAAGTAATCGTCGTTTTGACGTAGTTCGGATGGATATTTTCTTTCATTCCTCTGTCACCTCTTTCAGAAGCTGTTATTCCATTAAAGAAGGAATCCTTCGCTTGTTTTCAATGGCGGAGAGTTAGGGATTTGAACCCTAGGTACGCTATTAACGTACACACGATTTCCAATCGTGCGCCTTCGACCACTCAGCCAACTCTCCAAGTTCGCACACATAGTGCTAAACTATTATAATGAATACCACACAAAAAATCAAGAGCAAATTTGAATTTTTTCTATTTTTTTATAACAACGAAATTCCTGCCTCGGCACACTGCGCTACCATGTCTTCCGGCCACAGGGAGGCTTGTACCTCACCGATATGTGCTTTATCCAGAAAATACATACACAACCGCGATTGCCCGATTCCGCCCCCCACGGTGTACGGCAGTTCTCCTGCCAACAACGCTTTTTGGAACGGAAGCGATGCACGGTTCGTACAACCCGAAATCGCCAACTGACGCGCCAGCGCCTCCTCGTCGACACGAATGCCCATAGAAGACATTTCTACCGCGCGGCCGAGCAACGGATAATAAAACAGAATATCCCCGTTGAGTTGCCAATCATCGTAATCGGGAGCGCGACCGTCGTGCGGTTTTCCGGAACGGAGTGCGCCGCCGATTTGCATTAAAAATACCGCGCCGTACTGACGTGCCGCTTCGTTTTCACGCTCGTGTGCGGTCATATTGGGATAGGCGTCTTCCAACTCCTGCGTGGTTAAGAACGTAATCTTTTCCGGCAATTTCTGCGTCAAGAACGGATATTTGACACACACCAATGCCTCCATCACCCGACACGCATCGTAGATGGCGT
>JAZSOY010000189.1:0-2819 GCA_045537155.1 Acutalibacteraceae bacterium | reverse complement strand
GCACCGGCGGTAACAGCGGCTCCCAGTCTTCGGTGACGGTCATTCGCCTGCTGGCTTTAGAGGAGGTGCGTGCCCGAGATGTCTGGCGAATTCTCCGCAAAGAGTTGTGCGTCGCGGTGGCGTGCGGTGCGACCTTAGCCGCGGCCGTGGTGGTCAAACTGTGGGTGGTAGACCGCGGCATCCTGGGACTCGCGGTATCGGTTTCCGAAATGCTTATCGTCGCGTGTACCCTCGCCGCCACGGTGGTGTGTGCGAAACTACTCGGCTGTGCTCTGCCTCTGCTCGCTAAGCGATTGGGTTTTGACCCCGCGGTGATGGCCGGTCCCTTGATTGCTACTCTGCTCGACGTGTTATCGCTGTCGCTGTTGCTGGCGTTTACCACACTTCTCACTTGACAGCGGTTGCGGCATACTATATAATGAAAATCAATTGTTATCAGTCTTCGGGGCGGGGTGTGATTCCCCACCGGCGGTATAGCCCGCGAGCACGTTTGCGTGTTGATTTGGTGAGATTCCAAAGCCGACGGTATAGTCCGGATGAAAGAAGACATCTGTGTATGTAAAACGACCGCCCCATCGTGTGTAACGGTGGGGCGGTTTTTATAAGGAGTTGGCCGATATGTCCTTGACAAAACAGTCCGTAAACACCCGTAAATTGATTGTGTTGGCGTTGTTTACCGCCCTCGCATTTACCGCAACGGCGGTGTTCCGTATTCCGGTGGTCATGTGGCTCAAATTCGACCCCAAAGACTGCCTGCTCACCATCGCCGGTATGTTGTACGGGCCGGCCGCCGCCACCTTGGTGACGGTCGCCGTCGCACTATTGGAACTCTTTACGGTGAGCGATACCGGCATTTACGGGTTTCTGATGAACGTGTTGGCTTCGCTGTTGTTTGTGTTACCGCCGTCGCTGTTCTATCGGTTTCGCCGCAAACTGTCCACCGCCATTCTCGGTTTGGCGGTGGGCGCATTGCTCGCGACCGGCGGTATGCTGTTATGGAATTGGCTGATTGTGCCCTTGTACACACCGGCCATTTCCCGTGCCGAGGTCGTTCCGATGCTGTGGACGGTGTTTTTACCGTTCAATCTGTTCAAAACCGCCCTCAACGCGGTGCTGACGATGTTGTTATACAAGGGCGTGGTGACGGCGTTGCGCGCCGCCCACCTCATTCCGAAGCCGGACGCATCGGCTCCGCAGACGTTACGTCGGAGTATTCCGCTGGTGTGTCTGTTTCTGTTAGCGACGCTGATTCTCGTACTGTTGGCGTGGCAAGGACTCCTGTAACCTCCGTGGACGATTCGACTCGACGGTCGGGATAAATTCGCGTCGGTCGGCGGTCTTTTCGCAGCATAGCAAACCCTCCTTTGTAGTATACCATAAGAGAACCGAACTCGCAATGGTTTTCACCACGCTTTTTTGCCCGAATTGCCTCAAATGTTTCCGCCATGCATGGTTAGTATCGTGTGTTTCGCACACTTTTATGCAAAAAGTATTGACACCGCCTCCGTTGGCTTTTATAATTAAAATAGGAAAGAAGTATAAAAAAGTAAGAGGGGTTTCTGTTATGAGCAAATACACCGCCGCCGACATTATTCGCATTGTCAAGGAAGAAAACGTGCGGTTTATCCGTCTGCAGTTTACCGATATTTTCGGTGCGTTCAAAAACATTGCGATTACCGCTTGTCAGTTGCAAAAAGCGCTGGATAAGCAATGTATGTTCGACGGTTCGTCGGTGGAAGGGTTTGTGCGTATCGAGGAATCGGATATGTACCTCTACCCCGATTACGATAGTTTTCTCATCTTCCCGTGGTATGAGGATTCCTGCAAAGTCGCTCGCCTGATTTGCGACGTGTATAAACCCGACGGCACGCCGTTTGCCGGCGACCCGCGCGGGTTGCTCAAACGCGTGATGCAACAAGCCGCCGAGATGGGATTTGACGGGTTTAACGTCGGTCCGGAATGTGAGTTCTTTCTGTTCAACTACGACGAGGAGGGGCACCCCACCACCGAAACCCGTGACCGCGGCGCGTATTTTGAACTCGGCCCCACCGACCTCGGTGAGGCGGCTCGCCGCGATATGTGCCTCGCGTTGGAGGAAATGGGATTTGAAATTGAAGCGTCCCACCACGAAAACGCCAACGGGCAACACGAAATTGATTTCAAATACGCTGACGCGCTCACCGCCGCCGACAACATTGTGACCTTTAAGTTGGCGGTCAAAACCATTGCGCATCAGCACGATATGTATGCCACCTTTATGCCGAAACCCGTGTACGGCAAAGCCGGCAGTGGTATGCACGTCAATATGTCGTTGACCAGAAACGGCGAGAACGCGTTTTACGATGCCAACGACCGGTTGGGGCTCAGCCGCGTGGCGTATCAGTTTATTGCCGGTGTGTTGGAACACGCGCGCGGTATGAGCGCCGTGACCAATCCGCTGGTCAACTCCTATAAACGTCTGGTTTCCGGCTACGAAGCGCCGGTGTACATTGCGTGGTCCGGCAGTAACCGCAGTCCGTTGGTGCGTGTGCCGGCATCGCGCGGTAAAGGCACGCGCATTGAGTTGCGCAACCCCGACCCGTCTGCCAATCCGTATTTGGTGTTGGCTCTCTGCCTCGCCGCCGGTTTGGACGGTATTCGCCGCGGCTTGACACCGCCGGATTCCGTGGATACCAACATTTTTGAATTGGACGAGGACGAGCGCGAAGCGCGTGGGGTTCGGCAGTTGCCCACCAACCTCAAAGAAGCGGTGCGCGCCATGAAAGCCGACCCGTTGATTCGCGATACCTTGGGTGAACATATTTTCTCTTGCTACGTAC
>JAZSOY010000070.1:0-4566 GCA_045537155.1 Acutalibacteraceae bacterium | reverse complement strand
CATAACTCGGCTGACCGTTTTCTGCCAACAAATGGTTGATAGCAGTTTTACTATCTGATGTCAACCGATTCCACAGCGTCTGTGCGGTATACTCACCGTCAACCGAATCGGCACCCAACACCGTCAAGAAGTTGTCATAGGTAATTTCTTTGATGTTGTCGCCGTAAATATCGGTGCAGTAGTTATACCAGCACGTGTACGCGTCAACATCTACCAACTGGCTATCCGGGTCTTTATCGTCCCCATCCACATCGGGCACGACATAGTCGCCGTCGCCACCCTGCCAAATGTGGACATAGTCTACTTCCATCGGGAAATCAATACTAGCACCGATAAACAGCGCATTGTACTGGTCGTTCATGCCCGCAAAGGAACCGGTGTAATCGCCCGGGCCCTTGTGAACAAACACACTTTGTACCGGAATGTCGTCCTCACTGTACTGGAAGGCGAAATCACGTACGCCGTCCACATAACAGATAATCGCGTTGTTGACCCACAACCATCCCATGGTGTGCCATTCCCCGTCACCAAGGCCGCGACGACCATTATTGGAGTTCGAATACCAGTGGTCCGGGTAGTCCTCATAATCGTCGTATTGGTCGTGGAACGTAATGGTGTAATAGCCGTTCGGATACAAGCCGTCGTACGTGCCCCAGTATTCCATCCAGTCCATTTCTACCCAATTGTGGTTTGCTCCTTGGACTTGCAAGAAATAGTCATCCGGGAACGACCAAATGGCAGGTGAACCCTCGATGTCACCAATTTGGTCCGCATACGGGATGCGGAAACGTACCTCCAGATATCCTTTGTTCCAAAGGTAACCGTTTTTCGTATTGATGTCCATCGTGTTCAGGGTCACGTTGTAACCGTTCTTCTTTGCTTTGAGGGTAATGATACCATCTTCGATGCTGTAATAATCCGGTGTCGAATTGGTTGCAAACGGACGCGTAACATACCATTTGTATCCGTCAGCGCCGGACGCATACATATCGATGCTGTCAAGACTGTCGAACTCATCACTGAAGGTCAGTTCCTCCATACCGGCATCTATCGCCGGCTGCGGCGGTGTCAAAATGTCGGCATCCACACGCAGATGTTTCTGTGTTGAGTTGTTGGAGTCATCCAGTTCCAAGAGGGTCAAGCGCGGGTTGGCACGTGCCGACACAACCGAGTGCCCTTCCACAGCAGCCCACGGGGTGGTACCGACTAAAATCACTGCCTCATCCGTGGCTAACGGTGCATCCAGCGTCTTGGAAAGCGTCTGGAGAGTTTCGCCGTTCAAACGAATATCCAATTCGATTACCGAGCCCACCGGCACTTTATCCGCACCATGGTTGGTCACGGTAGCGGCAAAGGTGAGTTCCGTACCCGGTTTCACCTGTTGACCGCCGCCTACCCAGAACAGGTCAGACACTTGGAAGTCGATTAACGATGCTTTCACGTGCAGAATCACATTGTCAATGTAAATCGGACCGGCATTGGCCATCGAGATGGTGAGCGTTGCATCGCTACCAACCGTTGCCGGAGTCGTAAATTCATACACTTTCTTTTGGCTGGACCACTGCGTATCGGTTGTTGTGGTCGTATTCAACAATTCCGTCGTGCCATCGCTCAGCACGATGGTGGCCGCACCGCCTTTTGTGCGCGTCCGCAACTGCAATTGATATTCGGTATTGGGTTTCAAACCCGTGATGGTTTGCGATATCGACGCATCTCTAACCAATACTGCGCCGTTACTACCCAAGCGACCTTCGCCGGCAACAACTTCTGCGCCGCCTGCCAGCGTCCAAGAGGTATCGCCTTCAATGTCGAACGTCGGGTTCTTCACCAACACCTCACCGCCGCTGACTGTCACTTCGCAGGTAGCCTTTTTGCCGTTGACAGTTTCTGCCGTGATGGTCGCTGTACCTTTACCAACCGCGGTCACGGTTCCGTTTTCCACAATCGCGACATGCTGGTTGGTGGAGGTCCACTTCGTACCATTAAGGTCGCCGTCGCCGGGCGTTGCCGTAATGGTTAAGCCCGTCGTACGTCCGGGGATTAAGGTGACCGCTGTCCTATCCAGCGCAATGCTTTCTACCTCCACGCCGGAGGAATACTTCCGCAAGCACAAATTATCAATGCGCGGCGGGATATCGTCAATGTTCAAGGTGTTGAGTGCAAAGTCATAACCGGTATCCACCTTGAAATCTGCCGGCGTGGTGAAAATCTTGCGTCCCTTATGCCATTGGTTATTGGCAGCCGATTCGGCAATCGTGGTAACGCGCTGGTTGCCAAAGCCCAACGTACCCGTCCAGAAATCCACTTTCTGGTCGGCTGTTTTATAGTAATCGTACGTCAAAATGTACTTCGTGTTCGGTTCCATACTGAGGAATGAACCCTTATAGTACACGGTATGCGGCTTACCTTCCTCTATTTTCGGGAACACCAAACCGTAACTGCCGTCCACGCCGATGCCCGGCTGGACATACTCCGAGTTACCCCAGTTGACCGAGGCGCCCTGTTCAAAGTCACCGTTTTTGAAGATGTTGGCATCTTCACGGATTTGTACAAGCGCGGTATCCGTTTGCCCACGGTTATTCGTGATGGTAATCGTCACTTCGCCCTCGTCTACGAGCGGAGTCACTTTACCGGTTTGGTCAACCGTCGCGATTGTGTCGTCGCTGCTGGCCCACGACACAACACCAATGGAAGAACCGACCGGTGTCGCCATCGCCGACATACTGGCACTTTCATTCGGGAGCAATTCCAGTACATCCGGTGCAATGGAAATGGAATCTGCAGGCGGAATCGTACCGGTCTGTTTCAGCATAACGTTGTCAAAGTACGTTACGCCGGTTCCCACTTGCGTTTTGTTTTGTACGCGGCGCAGATGCCACTCGCCGCCCATATTTGCCGTTAGGGGTGCCGGCGGCGTGATAAACGTTACCGAGTAGGTTTGCCAACCGTCGGTAGCGCTGTCGGTAAGCGTCATAAGACCTTTACAATCTTTGCCGTCTTCCAATTTACCAAACGATACTTGCATATTGAACGCGGCACTACCGAGGCCCTCGTTCTTGACATCCACAGACAGGGTGTAAATCGAATCCGGTTTCAGCAAGGAAACCATATTACCGCGATACCATAAGCTGATATTCTGGTTGCTGGTGTCGCCACTGTTTACCGTGGATTCCAACTTAGCACCCACGGAACCATATCGGCCAACGCCTTCTTGTACGTATGCGCTGTTACCCCAGCCTAACGATGCACCCTCTTCAAAGTCACCGTTTTCCAAAATGTTACCGTCATCCGGTATGACCGTGACCAAACAGGAAACCGGAGTCAAACCGGGGGCAGTCGCCGTGATGGTTGCCGTACCACCGGCCACACCGGTCACCACACCGTCAACTACTTTGGCAATATCCTCGTCACTCGACGTCCACGTGATGGTGGGCATCGTGGCACCGTCCGGTGCCGCCTGTAAGGTTAACGTCGTGTTTCGGCCAACTTTCACCGAAGCCGTGGTTCTATCGATTTGAATTGCCGTTGCTGCCGGCGCTTCTATCAACGAAATGTTATCGTACCAGGTCGTACCACCATAGTTCGACCGGGTGATGTAAAAACTGGCAGACGTAATCGTTTCCGGAGTCGTAAACGGCAATATCACACGCGTCCAGTCGACTTCTCCGTTTTTCAATATTACCCATTTGCCATTCATCACGGACGCATCTTCAAAAACCGCAAAATTCGACTGGTTCATTTGTCCCTGACCGGCACCGGTATTTTTGTAGTCAAAGCTCAAAATGTACCGTGTGTTGGGTTTCAAACTTTCTTTCAATGCCGTTTTGTCGATGTAGTAGGTGCTACCTCTATAATCTGTCGACACGACCAAACCGTAACTGCCATTCACGCCCACACCGGCTTGAATGTTTGCGCTACCGGCCTCCGAGGTTGTGTTGCCCCAAGCAACCGAACCGCCTTGTTCAAAGTCGCCGTTCGCAAACAAGTTGGAAATGACGGTTACGTTACAGGAAACCGAGTCAAAACCGGGCACCGATGCCGTAATCGTCGTCGTGCCGGCGGCAACGCCCGTCACCACGCCGTTCACAACGGTCGCAATGTTTTCGTGCTCCGACGCCCACGTCACCTGCGGAAGTGCCGCACCGGCAGGCAGTGCAGACGCTTGCAACGTCACGGTACTGCCAATCGGAACAACCGTGCTGTTGATATTCAGTTGCAAGCCGGTCATTTGCACTGACGACACTGTCACCACACAGGAGACCGGTGCTAAGCCACCGGCCGGTGTTGCCGTGATGGTGGCTGCACCAATGGCATGACCTGTCACGACACCGCTGCTGCTGACAGACGCAATGTCTTCGTTATCCGAAGACCACGTGATTTCAGGCAGCGTGGCAGTGGTAGGCAACACGGATGCCACCAAAACATCGGTATGACCAATATCCAGTGCCATCGTGGTTTTATTTAACTGAATTGCCGTCGGCTTTGTGCTGGGGGATACCGTCACCTCACAGGTGACAGGAGTCAAGCCGCCGGCCGGTGTCGCGGTAATCGTTGTGGTACCGACAC
>JAZSOY010000139.1:0-2290 GCA_045537155.1 Acutalibacteraceae bacterium | reverse complement strand
GTTATCCATGCAGGGCAAATCGTCGTGCACCAACGAATACGAATGTATCATTTCGATTGCCACCGCAAACGGCAAGGCGCGTTGCACATCACCGCCGCATAAGTAACAAAATTCCAGTAGCAATACCGGCCGCAACCGTTTACCGCCGCCCTCGCAGGCATACGCCATCAAAGGGGCCACGTCGGCATCGGTGCCGTTAGCCGCAGGCAATGCCGCCGTGAGTGCCTGCTCCAGTGCCTGTAAATGGCCGTTCAAGCGTTCGGTGTACAGTTCCATTATGTGTCCTCCTCTGTCGAGGTTAACTGTATGATTTTCTGCTCGGCTTGTTTCAGCGAATCGCTGCAAAATGCCGTCAGTTTGGTCCCTTCTTCAAACAACTTCAAGGAATCGTCCAAGGCACAGTTGCCGCTTTCCAGCAACGTAACGATTTCTTCCAAACGCATCATAGCGCTTTCAAATGTCCATTCCGTAGTCATGGCTTACTCCCCTTCCACACGGCAAGTGACCGTGCCGTCTTGTAACCGCAGTTGTAGGATGTCTTTCGCCTGCAGTTGCGTGACGGAACGCACAACCGTACCGTCCTTACTTGCCAGTGCATAGCCGCGCGATAGTACGCGTAGCGGACTCATGGCATCTAATTTTCCTGCCGCTGTCGCCAAACGCGTACCGGCACGCGCCGTAATGCATTGTGCCGCACCGGTAAACCGACGTACCAACGTATCCAATCGCATACCGCGTTCCTCCACCGGATAGCGCGGTGTGGATAAACACCGTTTGGATTGCCACTCTTGTAAACGCTGACGACGACGCTCTATATGCTGCATCGCCGCACGATGCATCGCGGCAGACAACAACTGCAGCCGCTGTTGTAACTCCGCACGGTCCGGCACCGCCAATTCTGCCGCTGCCGACGGGGTTGGTGCGCGTAAATCGGCTACAAAATCGCAAATCGTAAAATCCGTTTCGTGGCCGACGCAGGAAATCACCGGAATCGTGGCCGCCGCAATCGTGCGAGCCAACTCTTCGCTGTTAAATGCCCACAAATCCTCCAGCGAACCGCCGCCGCGACCGATTAAAATTACGTCCGGTGTGTGAACATCACCGGCCGCTTTCATCGCTTCAAACCGCCTCACCGCCGCGCACAGTTGTGCCGAAGCGCCGTTCCCTTGTACCAACGTGGGAATCAGCACCATCGTTGCCGACGGATAGCGTCGCGCTAACACCTTGGCAATGTCCTGCACCGCCGCACCGGTAGCGGAGGTAATTACCCCTACACACTGCGGATACAGTGGTAATGCCCGCTTACGTGTTTCTGAAAACAATCCTTCCTCTTGTAACCGTTGCTTGAGCTGCTCAAATGCCACCTGCAAAGCACCGGCACCGTCGGGTTGCATATCTTCCAAATACAGTTGATAGGTGCCGTCTTTTTCGTACAACGATACCCGTGCGCGTACAATGACTTTCATGCCGTTTTCCGGTGTGAACGCCACCCGCGATGCGTAGGAACGAAACATCACGGCCCTTACCAATGCCTCTTCATCTTTAAGGGACAAGTACCAATGTCCCGATTTGTAATGGTTGACAAAGTTACTGATTTCGCCGCTGAGCAGAACGCTTGTCAGATTCGCGTCGCCCTCCAGCAACGATTTGATATACCGATTGAGTTGGCTAACGGTGATAACATTCACAGACAGTCGCCCCCTGCTCGTAACTGTGTCAACAGCGCAATACCGGCGGCATTGTCTGCGGAAAACGCCGGTGGTGCAAACCGACCACCGAATCGTTGTGTCAACACCTCACGCAAATAGGTGTTCGACATCACACCGCCGGCATACACTAACGGCAACGTGCCGTACTCCTGCAACAAGCGCTCAGTCATTGCCACCAACGCCGCCGCAACACTTTGCAAACAAAAGGCAGCCACTTCGGACGGTGCCGCACCGCGTGTCAACAACGTGCGGCACTGATTTTCCACACCGGACAAGTGACACGACGCCCCTTCCATTGACGGACGTGGCAATCGACCGGTCACCGAGCCTGCCAATGTTTCCAACGCCGGACCTGCCGGAAACGGCAACCCCAACATCCCACCGACGCGGTCAATCAGTTGTCCGGCCTTCAAATCCAACGAGCCGGCAACGCGCTTGCAATCCACTATCGTATCGGCGTGCGGCATCACCAACAACGCGTCGGTCGTGCCGCCGGATACGTGAAACGCTAAAAACGGCCCGGTACGCAACTCTACGGCATCCGCACCGTACAATGCCGCCATCACGTGGCCTTGCTGATG
>JAZSOY010000051.1:0-4171 GCA_045537155.1 Acutalibacteraceae bacterium | reverse complement strand
ATGGCTACGATCCGACTTAAAAACGAGGGAATCGTCGCCAACCGAAACACCAATTCCATCCACAGCAGTGCCGCCGTCATAAAGACCAAAAACCGCCACGTCGGCGCTTTCCGTTCGTTGGCCGTTGTCCGTCTTACGTGTTTCATACGTTAACCGTCCTTTCACTCGATACGTCCTTGCATAAACTGATATAACCGACCGGCGGGCAATCCCATCACGGTAAAGAAATCGCCGCAGATGCCGCGAATGTATCGCGCACCCAACCCCTGCACCGCGTACGCGCCGGCTTTATCCATCGGCTCGCCGGTCGCGACGTAGGCGGCGATGTCCGGCTCACTCATCGGATAGAAAGTCACCTCAGCACTATCGGCAAAGCCGGTATTCATTTCCGGACCGGACACCCACACCGCTGTTACCACGCGGTGAGTACGTCCCGACAACAACCGTAACATCGCTGCCGCTTCGGCCTCGTCTTGTGGTTTTCCCAACAATCGGTCGTCCACCACGACAGCGGTATCGGCACCCAACACCCACGCATTGGGTTCCGTCGCCGCCACTTCCTCGGCCTTGCCGCGTGCGACGCGCAAAATCGCGTCTTCCGGTGTCAGTGTCGTGTCGGCAGGCAATTCGGTGGTAGCCGGGCAAACGGTATAGGTCCAACCCAACAAGTCACAAATTTCACGCCGGCGCGGTGATGCCGACGCCAAAATCAGAGGATATGTCATCCGTCATTCTCTCCTTTAATGCGTTCCAGCAACGCGCGGTACTCTGGCTCGGTCAGCAAGGCGTTCACCACCTCGACCAACCGATTGGCAGACAACCGATGAGGTAACCCCATCGCACGCAACAACGCTTCCCGAAGGCGCGCGCTGTGTTTTCCGCCGGACAAGCCATCCTCAAATAACCTCGCTTTGGTTAAGAATGCCCGGTCGGTGTTGACAACCGACGGGTAATCGTTGATAGTGGCACCAGCCTGCCGCAACGCATGCAGCAGACGTTCACCGTCGATGCCTTCCACACCGAGCAACCCTTCTTTGGATGGTGCGGATTTGCGGCGTTCTTTGCCGACAATTTCCGGCGCATACGCGTGTCGCACCTGTGAGGGCGGTAACGCCCCGCTGATACGGTCACGAATCAAGAAACCGGCGGCATCGCTGTCGGTCAACACAATCAATCCCTGTGCGGCCGCCAAACGACGCAACAGTTCCATTTTTTCAGGTTGCCGAAACAGACGAAACCCATCGGTTTCCACGATAACGGCATTCACCACCGAGCGCAAGCGAATCGCGTCGTATTTGCCCTCAACCACAATCGCTTCGCGCACCGTCGCCGTCATTCGACGCGTCCCAACTTCGCCGTAACAATCAGTTTCGCGGCGGTTTCTTCTAAAAGGGTACGCTTGTCGGCGTTATACGATTTCAGCCGTAAATCCGCCTGCGCCAAAATATCCAAACTCTCGCGCAACGACTCCAGCGACAGCCGACTGCAATCGCGTTGCGCGTACCGCAGACGGAATATTTTGTTTTTATAATCAAATTCTTCCACCAACGTTTCCGCGCGCTGTCCACCGATGGCAGCCAACTTCGCGCGATACAAATCGGTGTACGCACCGGACATTGCCGCCAGAATCATCAACGGTTCCAAGCGGCAGGCAAACAACCGATGCAGAATGGTATACGCGCTCTCATAATTGTGCTTCAAAATCGCGTTGGACAGTTCAAACACCTGCGCGTTGAGATTTTTCGTTGCGACTTCTCCCAGAATCGACGAGGTTATCTCGCCGTTGCCGGCAACGGCACACAATTTATCCAATTCGTTGAGCAACAAGTTCATATCGTTGCCGCACTGCTCTACCAGTTCGCGTGCCACCGCCGGTTGTAGCGTACTGCCGCGGCGACCGGCACCGGCACACAGCAAACGCACCATTTCGTCGACGGTTTTTTGCGGAAAGTGTACACAAATCCCGTTAGCATCCACCGCCTCGATAAATTGACGCCATTTAGCATTGGGTTTCCCCTCCGACAGCAGCGTCGTCATCCAAAACACCAACACGGTATTTTCCGGCGGGTCGGCCACCAACGCCATCGCGCGGTCAAATACCGCCGCGGCGGTGACATCGCAGTTGCTCACCGCCACGCATTTACGGTCTGCCATTAACGGCAAAGCCTCTGCCGCCTCTTCAATCGAATCAAACGAACATTCCTGCCCGTCAAAGCGTTGCAAATTAAACTCCGCCAAGCCGTCGTTCGGGTGAATACCGGCTAAGCGAATGATTTGTTCGGCATAATGTGCCGTGAGATAACTTTCCTCGCCATACAGCAGGTATACCCGTGCCGGTATCCCCAATTTAATGTGCTGTTTTAAGTCTTGTTCAGATTTTGGCATAGAAACATCTCCCTCTATCAAACAATCATCATACCGATTCCTAAAACGCCCAACGATACACCGGCGGCAATCAGTAACGCCGGCAAACGAAATAATCGATAGGCGCCGTACAGCACCACCATACTTCCCAACAGCCACACGCGCTCAAATGTGGTCGACAGCGTTACGACGCCAAATGGTACTGCCGCTATCTGCTGTGCCAGCCACAACAATCCCTCGGCCAACCATCCGAGCAGGAGCAAGACAGGCCGATACACAACCACCGCGTCGGCGCACAAGGCCGGTATGGCTATCCAGCCGCCAATCAGCAACACCTGCGCCGGCAAGAGAATCATCACGTTCACCAGTAACCCAATGACGGAAACTTCACCGAAAAACCATACCATTACCGGCAACGTCGCCACATTCGCGGCCACCGTGACCGCGAGCGCCGCAGAAAGCGGCGTCCATATCGGCTTCAGCACGTTGGGCAACGGTACACGTAACAGTCGTTCTTGCAACGGCGGTACGAGAAACAAAATGCCGCAGGTTGCCGTAAAAGACAACAACAAACCGACATCGTAGACAGCAAAGGCATCGTTCCCCAACAAGAGCAACAACCCCAGCCCCAAGGAATTGCGCGCATCGGCTTGTCGGCGAACACTCTCACCCATTGCCACCAGCGCACACATCACGCCGGCGCGCACCACGGAAGCCGTACCGCCCATCAGTAATACAAATCCGCCGATGACGGCTACCTGTACCCAACCGCGCACACCGCGCGGCAAACGCAAGGTTTTCCATACCACCATCAACGCCTGTGTCAATATGGATAAGTGCAAACCCGACACCGAAAACAAATGCGTCACACCGCACCGACGAAAGGCGGTATACGCGGCAGACGATAATGCCTCATCGGTTCCCAAACACACACTGGCAACGACGGCACCCACATCGCGCGGTAAGAGCCGTTGTATCTCGGCGCTCATGGCGGTACGCCACGCAGCGAGTCGCGCCGTGAAAGATGGTGTACGGAACTCGACGGTTCGTACTGCGGTGGCGGCTGTCGGTATCAAAACGCCGCGCACATCCGACGCCTTTTGCTGTATTGCGGATAACCACGGTTGTTCGTACGGATGGAGTTCAAAACACCCTTCCAACACCTCACCACACTTGCGTGTCACAGCGGTCGCACCACGCAACCGCACCAACGTACCCACCGGCAACTCGCCGGACAATACACGCAACGTCGGTTCCTCCGCCTCACGCTCGACTTGGACACACAACCGAACGGGTTGCCCCATCATCGCTTCTACGGGCTGATAGCGCGTCACCTGCGTGTACAGTAAACACGCCGTTGCCGCCAAGATGGTGAATCCCACTGTCGGCAAAACGCGCCGCCGTCGCCACGGGCGATAACAAAGTACCGCTGTCAGGCCGACACCGGCCACCCCGAGAACCACATACAGGTACTTCAAGGGCAACCAAACACCGACCAGACACACCGCCGCCCAAGTCGTTCCCATCGTCCATAATGGTCGGCGCAACCGCCGTATCACGCCTTTTTCTTCGCGGAATCTTTCATACGCTGTTCGCGAGAGAGAATTCGTTTCCGCAAGCGAATACTCTGCGGTGTCACTTCCACCAACTCGTCGTCATTGATGAATTCCAATGACTGTTCCAACGACAACACCGTCGGCGGCACCAATCGCAGAGCCTCATCCGAGCCGGCGGCGCGCATATTGGTGACGTGCTTTTTCTTACACACATTCACGACAATGTCCTCGCTTTTGGGAAGTCGGGGGGC
>JAZSOY010000107.1:0-2143 GCA_045537155.1 Acutalibacteraceae bacterium | reverse complement strand
TTTTTATTGGTGCCACCGGCCCGTTGACCGGTGATACCTCGTCTTACGGTAACTCCGTAAACAATGGCGCGATGCTGGCCGTTAAAGAAATTAACGCTGCCGGCGGTCTTAACGGGATTACCTTTAAGTTCGAAATGAAAGACGACAAGGCGACTGCTGAAGACGCCGCTACCGGTTATGACAGCTTAATGGATGCCGGTATGCAAATTTCGATTGGTAGTGTGACTTCCGGTTCTTGCGAGTCGTTTGCTTCCAAGTCGGTTGAAGACAATCTGTTCTTCATTACGCCTTCCGCATCCGCTGCCAACGTCATTGCGAATCGTCCCAATGCGTTCCGCGTTTGCTTCGGTGACCCGGACCAAGGTACGGTAGCCGTTGCGGAATTGAAAGAAGCCGGTTACACCAATATTGGTGCGATTTATGATTCCAGCGACCCGTATTCCAGCGGTATTTTCGAGGCTTTCAAAGCGGGTATGGATGCTCAGGGTATGACGTTCATTGAGCAGTCCTTCGACAAAGAAAACAACAAAGATTTCTCGACGCAAGTGGAAGCGCTCAAGGATTGCGATGTTATTTTCTTGCCCATTTATTACGCAGAGGCCGGCTTGATTGCCAAGGCTTGCGTATCGAAGGGTTGCGACGCGGTGTTGTTTGGTTGCGATGGCTTGGACGGCATTGCAGGCCAAATCGACGAGACCGTTACCAATAAGATTTCTTATATCACTCCCTTTAATGTTAACAGTGCAGACAAAGTACCGAGTGAGTTCGTTGCAGCTTATAAGGCGGAATACAACAATGAAGTTCCGGACCAATTTGCCGCCGATGGTTATGACGCCGTGTATGCCATCTACAAGGCAATGGAAAAGGCCGGTATCGACGATGCTGATATTGAGGCCAGCGAATTGTGTGAGGCTGTTAAGGCGGCTATCACGGATTCCTCCTTCACACTCGATGGTGCTACCGGTTCGATGACCTGGGATGTTTCCGGTGCTTGCACCAAGATTCCGCAGATTGTTGAAGTAAACTAATCGTACCGCTGAATTGTCTGACCGGGAGGGTAATCTCTCGGTCAGACGTTTGTTTTTAAGATGGCTATTTGCTAAAAACGCAGGAATCCATTGGATTCTTGATTTTCTAAGGGGCACTGAGTATGAGTACAATTTTAGATGGTTTGAGTTTGGGCGCTATCTACGCGTTGATTGCGTTGGGATATACGATGGTGTATGGTATTGCCAAAATGCTGAACTTTGCACACGGCGATATCATTATGGTCGGCGCTTATTTGGTGTTCGTAATTTTAACCGCGGTCGGCAACTTTGCGTTGGCGATATTGGTTGCCATTGTTTGTTGTTCATTAACCGGTGTAGTGGTGGAAAAATTGGCATACAAGCCGTTGCGTAGCGCATCGCCGTTGGCGGTGTTGATTACTGCTATCGGTGTCAGTTATTTTCTGCAAGGCACAGCGCAGTTGATTTTCGGTTCTAAATCGCGGCCGGTGACCTTGCCTCAACTGGGGAGCATTACCATTGGTGGATTTCAAGTGGAGTTGCGCACAATTGTCACCTTGGTTGTGGGTTCGTTGCTGATGATAGCGTTGACGTTGTTCGTCAAAAAAACGCGTATCGGTCGTGCGATGTTGGCGGTATCCGAAGATAAGGGTGCGGCACAATTAATGGGCGTAAACGTGAACCGCATCATTATGATTACGTTTGCTATCGGTTCTGCGTTGGCGGCGTGTGCCAGCGTGTTCTATTTGATGCAAATTCCGTCGGTCAGCCCGACATTGGGCGCCATGCCCGGTATCAAAGCCTTTGCGGCGGCGGCGACATTGGCCCGGACGGAAAGCCGAACACGTTCTTCAAGGGGAGCGTCGCTTGGGCCCGCCTTTACAGTTGGGCCTTGACGGCGGAACAAGTCGCGAACTTGTCGCAAAAGTAACGGCGTCAAGCGTTTGCGTTTGATTTTATCGGCGGGCGTCGGACGGCGTTTTCGACGCTCGCCTGTTTTACGTTCTTGGTTTTCGTTGTTTTAATTCGCTTTATTTAACGTTTTACGATTGATGAAAAAGGGGCCGTTTATGCGTTCCGCTATTTGTTCGAAATCCGTTTCTCGTCGCGACGTCTTGAAGGGCGGGGCTTTGAGC
>JAZSOY010000008.1:0-3952 GCA_045537155.1 Acutalibacteraceae bacterium | reverse complement strand
TCCTGCATTACCAATATGGCGGCAGGTGTTGTTGCCGGCACACACATCAGTGACGACGAGGTAACGGAGGTTGCCGGACGCAGTTCCGGTCATTTCCGTGCGTTGATTATGGAACTCTTACAACGCTTATAAGTGGGGAAGACGAGTCATGCTGTTTGAACGGATTGCTGTCCTGCAAGCGGACGGCACATACAAAGAGAAACAATATGTCGGTGTGCGTGATGGCCGCATTGCTTGGTTATCTGCCGAGGCACCGACAGACGATTTCGGAGAACGCGTGGATGGCACACAGCGCTTATTGATGCCGGGTTTGGTGAATGCCCATACCCACGTAGCAATGACACTGTTGCGCGGCTATGGCGAGGATTTGCCGTTGCAACCGTGGCTTTTTCAACGTATTTTTCCGTTTGAGGACAAGTTGTTTGCCGAAGCGGTCTATTGGGGCAGTTTGCTGGGCATTGCCGAAATGTTATCCACGGGCACGGTGTCCTTTACCGATATGTATTATTTCTGTGACCAAACGGTACAGGCAGTGTTGGAAAGCGGTATTAAGGCCAACATCGGTCGCGGTATTTCCTGCTTCGATGACAGTAAAAAGTTTGTGGATTTACCGGCGTATGCGGAATTGCAAGAGTTGATTTCGTGCTACCACGGTGTGGGTGACGGGAGAATTGTTGTTGACGTAGCGCCGCATGCAGAATACACCACGCGGCCGGATATTTTGCACGATGCCGCGTCGTTAGCGGCACAACACGGTTTGCGGATGCACATGCATATTTCAGAAACGCAACGCGAACACTTAGAATGTGTCAGCCGGCACGGTATGACGCCGACGGCGTTGTTGGAACAGACCGGTGTGTTGCAACAACCGGTCACCTTGGCACACGGTGTCTGGCTGACGGATGACGATATGGAACGTATCCGTCGTCACGGTGCGACGGTAGCACATTGTGCGAAAAGCAATCTTAAACTGGGCAGTGGGATTGCCCGTATGGATGCGTTGTTGAAAGCGGGTGTATCGGTTGCTATCGGCACCGATTCCGCCGCCAGCAACAACACCTTGGATATGTTTGATGAAATGCGTACCGCTGCGTTGTTGGCGAAAGGCGTCGCCTGTGACCCGACGGTTGTACCGGTGCAACAGTTGTTGTCGTGTGCCACACGTATCGGTGCTTTGTCACAAGGGCGGCAGGATGCCGGTGATATTCAGATGGGATATCGTGCCGATTTGGTGGTGTTAAACACCGAGGATATTCGTATGTGCCCGGACCACGCTCCACTCTCCAATGCCGTTTATGCCACCGGCAGTCGGGCGGTTGAAATGACCGTGGTAGACGGAAAATTGTGTTACTGCCGTGGCGAGTTCCCGACAATCGATATCGAACGCGTCCGATATGAAACACGCCGGTGCACCGAAAACATCTTAAAATCACTGTAAAATATAGTCATTTTTTACAAAAACAGGTTACTTTGTTTGGTGTTTTTGTCGAAAAAACGAACAATCCTCAATTTTTTTCAATAAACCCCTTGCAAAACGCGGCATAGTGCGGTAGAATATCATTTAGATTATGTCTTATTGATTCTAAGCGGAACTTTCCGTTGGAATACTAAAATTTTGGAGGTTTGTACTCATGAACAAAGTTGAACTGGTTGCATCTGTTGCAGAAAAAGCAGGTCTGTCCAAGAAAGACGCCGAGAAAGCTGTCGCCGCTGTGTTAGAGTCCGTTGTCGGTGCCGTTGCTCAAGGCGAGAAAGTTCAGTTGGTCGGTTTCGGTACGTTTGAAGTTCGTACCCGCAATGCGCGCACCGGCCGCAATCCGCAGACGAAAGAAACCATCACGATTCCGGCTTCCAAGCAACCCGCTTTCAAGGCCGGCAAGGCGTTCAAAGACGCTGTTGCGAAATAAGTTTGTTTTTGGTAAGGCCGCCCAATATTGGGCGGCCTTTCATTTTCTAAAGGAGTCGGTTATGCGTTTAGATAAATTTCTGAAGGTATCCCGTTTGATTAAACGGCGTACCGTTGCCAACGAAGCGTGCGATGCGGGTCGTGTGTTGGTAAACGGCAAAGTGGCACGTGCCTCTTACGATGTCAAGGTCGGTGACCGATTGACCATTCAATTCGGTACACGTGAATTGAATGCTGAGGTACTGACTGTGCAGGAAGTCGTCGCTAAAAACGATGCCGCGTTGCTGTATAAATTGCTGTAAAAAACCGACCGCTATTGCGGTCGGTTTTCTGTATATTCCGTAGGGCAATGACATATAGTGTCATACGGGAGGTCGAGCACCATGAAAGAAGCGACAATGCAGGAACAACGCACCATGCCACACGTATTCAGTTTAAGTGAACGCCACGTATTGTCTGTATCCGGCGTGCAGGATGTGGATAGTTTTGACGAATTCACGGTTGTGATTTACACCGAGTTAGGAGAACTCACGGTACGTGGCACGGGGTTACATATCAATCGATTGAGTATTGAGTCGGGTGAATTGGCGTTGGAAGGGACCATTGACTCGTTAACGTATACCGATATACACACGCGTTCGGGTGGTTTCTTCGGTAAGTTGTTCCGATAAGACGATGGGTTTTACAAACAGTGAACAACTGCGCGAGATGTTTTTATCCGGCGGTATGGGATTTTTGCTCGGTGCTTACTACGATGTGTTCCGTATACTGCGTCGGTTATTGCATCCGTCGCGTGTAGCCGTATTTTTTCAAGATTGCCTGTTTTTTGTGACTTCCGCGGTCGCGGTGTTTTTGTTTTCGCTGGCATTAACCGATGGTGTGGTGCGGGCGTATACCGTGTTGATGGTACTTGTCGGATGTATGGCCTATCGCTATACGGTTGGTCGCTTGGTACTACATACCGTCTGTCGGGGTGTGGCGTTAGGTGGTCGTATGTGCCGGTGGGTGCAGCGTGTGCTGATGGTGCCGTTTGGGTGGTTGCAGGGTAAGGGGAAGAGCGTTTGGACGACGGTTAAGAAATTTATCCGTCATATTGCGAAAAAAAGTGTACTTTTTTTCAAAAAAGGCTTGCAACTTCAGCGTTGAATATTGTATAATCACAATGTATATTGGATGGAAAGGAGTCAGAGGTATGCGTGTCGTAAAACCAAAGAAAAAAAGTTTACTGATTCGCCTTGCCGTACTGGCTCTTTCTGTCTATGTCGTGGTATCTTTGGTCCAACTCCAGTTGCAATTGAACGAAGGTCAAGCCCGATTGGATGACTTGAATTCGCAATTGGATGAGCAACTGAATACCAATGTGGTGCTGGAAGATAAACTCGCGGCATACGAGGAATATTTGGAACAGCAGGCACGCAAACAAGGTATGGCGAAACCGGGTGAGACCATTCTGGTCGAAATCCCGCCGCAAGAGTGATTTTTCAATTTAGTAGGGGGAACTTCGCAACATGGTTTTGGAAGTTGGCGCATGTGTTGAGGGAAAAGTAACCGGTATTACCAAATTCGGCGCATTTGTCGAACTGGAGAACGGGAAGACAGGAATGGTGCATATTTCCGAGGTAGCACCGACCTATGTTAAGGAAATTCGCGAACACGTTACGGAAAATCAACAGGTCAAGGTGAAAATTCTTAGCATCGGTGAGGATGGTAAAATCAGCTTGTCGATTAAGAAAGCAATGGACCCCCCTCCACGTACCGGTCGAGGTCCGGCCCCGCGTCGCACTTCACCCGGTCGTCCGGGTGGCTTTGAATGGCAACCCACGCATACTGCCGAGAATGCAAGTTTTGAGGAAATGATGTCCTATTTCAAACAGACCAGTGATGAAAAGATGTTGGACCTCAAGCGCTCTTTAGACGGCAAACACGGTGGGTTTACCCGCAGCAAGCGCTCCTGATGGTTCACCATAGGTATGTGGAAACAGCCGTTGCCCCTTGGCAACGGCATTTTTTATGATAAGAAAAAGAGGAATGTATGGAAACATTGAG
>JAZSOY010000075.1:0-2972 GCA_045537155.1 Acutalibacteraceae bacterium | reverse complement strand
TGCCTTCGATGACCGCCATTCGTACACGGGTGGCTGTGGTTTGCAGCTGCTTACGCAGTGAAACGTCCATATGTTTGTCCTCCTTATAATACCCATTTCGACAACAGTATAGCACAATTTAACAGACGTGTCCATCTTTTATTTTAAAAAAGATTGACTTTTTTGCTTTTCGCGATTAGTATTATAAGAAGTATGATTTGTGGAGGAAACCAATATGTTGAATACCGAAAAAACGATGGAAAAGATCGTGGCTCTTTGCAAAGGTCGCGGTTTCGTATATCCCGGTTCGGAGATCTACGGCGGTCTTGCCAATACGTGGGACTACGGTCCGCTCGGCGCCGAACTGAAAAACAACATCAAAAAAGCGTGGTGGAAAAAATTCGTGCAGGAAAATCCGTACAACGTCGGATTGGACGCCGCTATTTTGATGAATCCGCAAACATGGGTAGCCAGTGGCCACTTGGCCGGCTTTTCCGACCCGCTGATGGATTGCCGCGAGTGCCATGAACGATTCCGCGCGGACAAGCTGATTGAAGATTGGTGCGGCGCAAACGGATATGAACTGCCGAAACCGATTGACGCGTTCTCGCAGGACGAAATGAAAACGTTTGTGGAGGAACACAACATCCCCTGCCCCACCTGCAGCAAGCATAATTTCACCGATATTCGTCAGTTCAATCTGATGTTCAAGACGTTTCAGGGCGTCACGGAAAATGCTAAAAATACCGTCTATCTGCGTCCGGAAACCGCGCAGGGTATCTTTGTCAATTTCCCCAACGTACAACGCAGCACGCGTAAGAAATTGCCATTTGGTATCGGTCAAATCGGTAAATCGTTCCGCAACGAAATCACACCGGGCAACTTTATCTTCCGTGTGCGTGAATTTGAACAAATGGAACTGGAGTTTTTCTGCAAACCCGGCACCGATTTGGAGTGGTTCTCCTACTGGCGTCAGTTCTGCCACGACTGGTTGCTGGCCATCGGTTTGAAAGAGGAAAACCTGCGACTGCGTGACCACGACTCCGAGGAATTGTGTTTCTATTCCAAAGCCACTACCGACTTTGAATTCTTATTCCCGTTCGGTTGGGGTGAATTGTGGGGTGTTGCTGACCGTACCGATTACGATTTAACGCAACACCAAGAAACGTCCGGCAAAGATATGACTTACTTTGACCAGGAAACCGGTGAACATTACCTGCCGTATGTCATTGAGCCCAGTTTGGGTGTAGAACGCACCGTGTTGGCGGTGTTATGCGACGCCTACGACGAAGAGGTTGTCGATGCCGAGAAAAACGATATTCGTACCGTGTTACATCTGCATCCGGCGTTGGCACCGTTCAAAGCGGCGGTGTTGCCGTTATCCAAAAAGCTCAGTGAACCGGCGTATACGATATTCGAGCAGTTATCTAAAGAATTTATGGTCGATTTTGACGATGCCGGTTCGATTGGCAAACGGTATCGCCGCGAAGATGAAATCGGGACGCCGTTCTGTTTGACCTATGACTTTGATTCGGAAAATGACGGTTGCGTTACGGTACGCGACCGCGACACTATGCAACAAGAACGTGTTGCTATCTGCGATTTGAAAGCCTATCTTGCTGCAAAAATCGCATTTTGAGGTTTCGTTTTTAAGCAACAAAAAAGACGCTGTCACAGACAGCGGCTTTTTTTTTGACACAGACGGCCGCACGTCACCGCGTTCAAAACGGTCACGCAATTTTTCCAAGGCTTTTTTCTCAATCCGCGACACATAACTGCGTGAAATGTTTAACATCTTAGCCACCTCTCGCTGTGTCTGCGGCTTGCCCGTCAACCCATATCGCCTACACAAGATATCTTTTTCGCGGTCATTCAGCGTTTCTTCCATATATCGATACAACTTGGTTGCATTGATTTTCATATCCAAATCGTCGGCGATGGTATCTTCTGCCGCAATCACATCCATCAATGTCAGTGTATGTCCTTCTTTGTCGGTTTCAATCGGTTCCATAATGGAAATGTCCTGTGCACTTTTGCGATTGGCACGGAAATACATCAGTATCTCGTTTGCTATCCTCACCCAAATCGGTTTTAGTTTGTGAACCAAAATCCTCAGTAGAATCCTCGTCGTAATCAACGTCCGAAAACTCAATGAGTGCTTCGTCTTCATCTGTATCAATTTCAATGTGTTTTATGTAAGGTGTGATATCGGGGAGTTCGATATCACCGTCCTGCGAACCGAATAATATAACGTGTGCATTTTCACCATCCCAAATGACACGGCGTACAATACTTTGGATAGCGGCTCTCTTTTGTTCGTAGGACATATCATCAATAGTATTTTTAAAAACACCCAGCATTTGACGAAGTACGTCAAACTCAATATCGTTAAAAGCGCGTTCAGCGGTAAGGCTTATCATTTCATCAATGCCCTGTGAGATTTTATCTATTTGAGTATTCATTTCGTTAATACGGGCTACTATTGATTTTTTAGCGCCAATTTCATCTAACTCGGCAAGGGTGTCTATGAGTGAGCTGACCTTTTTCTCAAGGTCGGCTTTTTCTTTTTTCATAGCACTTAACTTTTGCTCATACTGCTCACGGTTGCCGGTGTAGAAAATCTTACTTTTTTCAAGTTGCTTAACAAAATCACTCTTTTCATCAGCAAGCTGTTTAATCTTTTCGATAACCGCAAGGTCTAAGATATTGCCGTTTGCATTGCGCTTATTGCAGAGGTCTTTTTTGCTACGCTCTTTCATCTTGCAAACATAGGTATATATGATTTCTCCGTCAGCAGTTTTCCGTTTGGAGAGTTTAGGGTACATTCGGTTTCCGCAAGAGCAGAATAAAAGTCCCGTCAGTAAGGCTTCGTTTCTTCTCGGTCTGCGGAAAGATTTTGACTTGTTCCGTTCAAGGTTATCCTGAACACCTACCCAAATCTTTCCGGGGATAATACCGTGATGCTTACCGACTGAAACAATCCAATCGCTGAC
>JAZSOY010000044.1:0-14213 GCA_045537155.1 Acutalibacteraceae bacterium | reverse complement strand
CGCTTGGCCTCCGACTTGGAAATACCACGATGAACCCGCCCATTGCGGCATCGTATCGGTTTCACGCTTCGCAGCGGCACCGCACTGAGGACACGTGGTGTTCACCCAATCGTCCATGGCCGCCAACGGGGATTCTCCCGTGTCGGTCGGTTCATAACTATCCACCTTGGGCAGACGAACCGGCAACTGCTCTTCCGGCACCGCGACCTGACCGCAATGCGGACAATGCACAATCGGAATCGGCTCGCCCCAGTACCGCTGACGGGAGAATACCCAGTCACGCAGTTTGTAGTTGACTTTGGGTTCCCCAACGCCTTTCTCTCTTAAGTAATCAATAATCGCGACCTTTGCCTCTTCTACCGACAACCCGTTAAGGAAACCGGAATTGACCATTACGCCGGTAGCGCAATCCACAAAGGCTTCTTTTTCCACGTCCCCGCCTTGGACCACTTCCACAATCGGCAGGTCAAACGCCCGGGCAAACTCCCAGTCACGCGTATCGTGGCCCGGCACCGCCATAATCGCACCGGTACCATACGACACCAACACATAATCCGAGATAAACACCGGAATTTCCACACCGTTGACCGGATTCACCGCACGCACGCCGTTCAGGCAAACACCGGTCTTGTCTTTGGCAACTTCGGTACGTTCAAAATCCGATTTTCGCGCCGCCGCTTCTTGATACTCACGCACCGCATCGGCATTCGTCAACAAGCCGGATTCCAACCAGGCATTGACCAGCGGATGCTCCGGCGACATCACCATATAGGTCGCACCGAACAACGTATCGGGACGGGTGGTGTAGATATCAATCGGGTCGCCGGCAGTCGTTTGGAACGTCACTTGCGCGCCGGTGGAACGACCAATCCAGTTGATTTGTTGCGCGCGAACACGCTCAGGATAGTCCACCAAATTCAGGTCGTCTATCAACCGTTGTGCATACGCCGTAATTTTCAGCATCCATTGGCTCTTGACCTTATGCACAACCTCGCCGCCGCAACGCTCACACACACCGGCAACCACTTCTTCGTTTGCCAACACGCATTTGCAAGAGGTACACCAGTTAACCGCCATTTCCTTTTTGTATGCCAACCCGTGTTTGAACAGTTGCAGGAAAATCCATTGCGTCCATTTATAGTATTCCGGGTCAGTCGTGTTGATTTCGCGCGTCCAGTCAAACGACAAGCCCAAGCCTTGCAACTGTGCCTTGAAACGCGCAACGTTATTTTCCGTCACCACTTCCGGATGAATGTGGTTCTTAATAGCAAAGTTTTCCGTGGGCAATCCAAAAGCGTCCCAGCCCATCGGATATAACACGTTATACCCCTGCATACGCCGTTTACGTGCCACCACGTCCAACGCCGTGTAAGAACGCGGATGGCCGACGTGTAATCCCTGACCGGACGGATATGGAAATTCCACCAACGCCAAATACGCCGGCCGACTTCTGTCGTCCGATGCCGCAAACGTGTTTTCGGTATTCCATTTCGTCTGCCATTTCTTTTCAATCGCAGCCGCATCAAATCTACTCATTGTTTTCACCCTCCAAAAACTCTGCTACTTCCTGCACGCGTGCATCTTGCCACAAACGTTCCAAGTCATAGAACGCGCGCGAACTGTCCAAAAAAACGTGTACAACCACGCTGCCGAAGTCCATCAATATCCATTGTGCCGTCTGGTATCCCTCGGTGCGTAACGGGTGTAACTCGTGTTTTCCTAACTCCGTTTCCACATAATCAATCAGTGCTTTGACTTGTGTGGTACTGGTGCCGGAGGCAATGATAAATCGGTCAGCCAACGACGTTACTTCGCTGACATCCAATACGCGAATATCGTGTGCCTTGTGCGTATCTAACGATGCGACAACGGCTTTGGTTATTTCATTTACTGTCATCGTTTACTCCGCTTTCGTTGTATTCGTACCGGTGGCATCGACGGTGGTTTCGGTATCCGTCGATTGTTCCACCAAACCGGATTGCGTTACTGCAATATCTGCCATCGTCTGCTGTTGCGTGTCTACGTCGTCGCCGGCAGCCAATTCGGTGACCTGTAAATCCGACTCGGTCACTTCGTTGTCGTAGGGATGAAAATCCGCATTTAAGACCTCTACCAATGCGGCACGGTTGACGCTGTAATACGCGTTGGAATTGAACGCCGTTTCTTCACCGGGCAACAACCGAGCCGTCATCTTTTCCAACTTAACGTCTGCCAAATCCAACACCAAGTCCACCGTTTCGTCGGTGGATAAGTTGGTGCGAATCGGCGTAGAGCCGAGCATCAGCGGGCGCAGGGAATCGTTGGTGAGTTGCTTCTTATCCTGCGCGCACAAGCGCTGGAACAACGCCAAAAACACCTTGCGTTGGCGCACCAGGCAACTCAAGTCCCCTTTGACGCCCTTATCACGCTGAGTCACGTATGCCAAAGCACCGGCGCCGTCCAACGTTTTCACGCCGGCGGCATAGGAAACACCGCCGAGTTGCATCGACGATTCCAGTTCGACGTCCACACCGCCCAGGGTGT
Source organism: Acutalibacteraceae bacterium (assembly GCA_045537155.1). Classification (GTDB taxonomy): domain Bacteria; phylum Bacillota; class Clostridia; order Oscillospirales; family Acutalibacteraceae; genus RGIG3009. Next base: position 11,690 of record JAZSOY010000044.1, on the reverse strand, counting down.
TCACCAATTTCACAAAACACTCCTGTGACAGGAAAAAGTAGCCGTCTACCGGCAGAGAATATTGCTCATTGAAAATGGAAATCACATTGTACCATTGCGAACCGCTCTTTTGCGTAACCGTGTGACCGGCATTTTTATGGTCCTCAATTTCCGCTTTGTAAATGCGTTTTCCCTCAAATTCACACCAATCCAGCGGTGCGGGATTTCCCCACACGGAACCGGCCTTTTTGACCGCCCATAGGTCGCTGTCGCCCAAATAGGTGTCCCGCGGGATTTCCATAATGTTGAGCGTGTTCTTTTTCTTGTCGTGACACACGATACTCAATCGTTCGGTCGTACCGGTTTTGGTGTCAGCGCCCAGTAGTCCCACCACATAGTATGCCACTTTATTCTGCAATGCTTCCGGTGTGGTGTCGTACACATTGACCGTGGATTCGCTGTCATCTTGTTGTGCATTGGTCGTGTTAATCATCTTCACCAGCACGACGCCGAACACAATCACCAGTGCAAAAAACACCAGCACCACAATGGTAAGAATTTTCCCGGCTTTCATTTTCTTTTTGACCGTTGTTTTGTTTCGTGTATCTTTAGCCATCGGTGTCCTCGTTCCTTTCTCGGTAATCTTCATAACACGCCAGCGTGTCCGGATGTACCGGCAACCCACGCTCGTTCAAATCTGCGATGGTGTATGCCAGCGCATACCGCATCGCCGCGTCTTTATCCTGCTCTGTCAACGACCGCATCACGTCCACATCGGGATAGTCGCGGTCAGCCGAGGTGAAGTCTGCCAAATACAGTACTTCTTCCAACAAACTCATACCGGCACGGCCGGTGGTGTGATACCGTATCGGCAACAAAATATCCGGGTCGGTAATGCCCAAAATGTGTTCCAAAAACACCGCACCGGCGTGCGCGTGCCACAGTTTAGGAGCCTGTATTTCCACGGCATCTAACAGTATATCAAAGTCTTTGAAGATTTGCAACTGGGAATCGCCGTCGGTATCTTTCAAAATATCGTGCAACAATCCGGCGACGCGTGCCTTGTCGACATCCGCGCCATACAGCGCCGCCAAATGCTCGGCTTGTGCCGCAACGGCCAAGGAATGACGGTAGCGTTTCGGCGTTAACCGACCACGCAGAATGTCACAATACTGTTCTTCCGGATGGGAATAGGATTGTCCCTCGGTATACACGTGCCGCCGCGAAAGATAGGCGGCAACCGCCGGCGGTACCCACTCCTCTACCGAGTGTCCGGCACGTATTCGCTCACGGATTTGGGTGGAGGATATCGGCGGTGTGGCAATCGGTTCCACCACACACCGTGCACCCTGTGCTGCCAACTCCTCCGCGTATGCGCGCAGACGCTCGGCAGTTACCTCGTCGCGCGGCGCACAACACAACGTCGCCAACCGCGCAATATCGGGAAATCGATGCCAACTGCCCAGCGTTAAAAACATATCGGCACCGACAATCAAAAACAACTCGGCATCCGGCAGCCGGTGATGCAACGCCTCCAAGGTCAGCACCGTAAAACTGGCACCGCGTTGGTTGATTTCCCATTCCGAAACCATAAGTTCCGGATACGGCTGGCATGCCAGTCGGCACATTTCCAAACGGTCGATGGCGGGTGCCATTTCGCTTTTGATTTTGTGTGGCGGCGTGAAGGTGGGCATCAGCACCACCTTGTCCAACCCCAACCGTGCGGCAAACTCGCGAGCGAGTATGACGTGACCGTTGTGAACGGGGTCGAATGTTCCGCCGAACAAGGCGATACGTTGCCCTTGGATGCCCCTCATCGGGCACGCGGCAGGACGATTTTAGGCTCTTCCGGTGCTTGCCGGTACAACACAAAAGTCCTGCCAATGACTTGCACGACCGCCGCCGAAGTGGCTTCCGCCAACAACTCAGCCGCTTCGCGTGCGGTTTCGGGCGCGGTTTCCAACACTTTGCCTTTAATCAGTTCGCGCGCTGTCAATGCCTCGTCTGCCTGCTTAATGATGGTGGCGGACATCCCGCCCTTGCCGACAAATACAATGGCTTCCAACGGATTGGCAAGTCCGCGCAGATACGCGCGTTGTTTACTGGTCATCTCTCTCAACCTATCCTCTCTTTCAGTTTGTCGCGGAAGGCGCGCAACGCATTGCCGCGGTGACTGATAGCGTCTTTTTCTTCTTCTGATAACTCGGCTACCGTTTTTCCGGCACCGGCAAGACCGTCGGCGACCACCATCAACGGGTCATACCCAAAGCCGCGTTCGCCGCGTTCTTCGGTGCCGATGTAGCCGTGCAACTCGCCCTCAGCCGTCAAGGTAGTCCCGTCGGGGAACACGCAACAAATGGCGCAAACGTAGTGCGCGCCGCGTTTTTCACGCGGTAACCCCTGAAGTGCCGTCATCAATTTGACGTTCCGGTCTGCATCGGTAGCGGTGGGACCGCCGTACCGCGCAGAGTAAATGCCGGGGGCACCGTTCAACGCGTCCACCGCAATACCCGAATCGTCGGCAATCGCCGGCAACCCCGTCACCTCGCAAGCCGATGCGGCTTTCAAATACGCATTTTCCGCAAACGTCGTACCGGTTTCGTCCACCTCCGGTAACGTGATTCCCAAATCGCGGTCGGTCACCGCTTCAATACCAAGCGGTGCCAAAATCCGTGACATTTCCGCCAGTTTTCCGGCGTTATGCGTAGCAATAATATACTTCATGGTGTCACTCTCCAAACAAACCGTCGGCAAACGCCTCGGCATCAAACGGTTGCAAATCCTCAATGCCCTCACCGACGCCGATAAATTTCACCGGCACATCCAATTCTTCGCGAATGGTCAGCACCACGCCGCCGCGTGCCGTGCCGTCCAACTTGGTGAGCACAATACCAGTGATGCCGGCGACCTCACGGAATTCTCGTGCTTGGTTGACGGCATTCTGTCCCGTAGTAGCGTCCACCACCAACAATACCTCCACCGAGGCGTCCGGCAATTCGCGGTCGATGATGCGCCGCATCTTGTGCAGTTCATCCATCAAATTTTTCTTGTTGTGCAACCGGCCGGCGGTATCGCATATCACCACATCGGCACCGCGTGCTTTCGCGGCTGACAACGTATCAAACACCACTGCCGCCGGGTCGGCTCCCTGTCCGTGCCGTATACACTCCACCTGCGCACGCTCTGCCCAGATAACCAGTTGTTCAATCGCGGCGGCACGGAACGTATCTGCCGCGCCGAGAATCACTTGTTTTCCCTGTGCTTTAAGTTGGGCCGCCAGTTTGCCGATGGTGGTCGTTTTGCCGACACCGTTGACACCAATCACCAACACCACCGATGGTTTGGTGTCCAACGTCAACGCCTGCCCACCGGCTAACATCTGTGCCACCACTTCGCGGAGCAATTCGCGAATCTGTGTCGGGTCGGTGATGCCGCGCTCTTTGACCATTCCACGCAAACGAGCGCAAATCGCCTGCGTCGTAGCCACACCGACATCACCGGTAATCAAAATTTCTTCCAGTTCTTCAAACAAGTCTTCGTCAATGCGCGTAAAGGCGTGCAACATATTGTTGACGGTTCCCATCAACGATTCCCGTGTTTTTCGCAATCCTTCACCGATTTTTCCGAAAAAACCCATCGTGTTCTCCTCTCTTTAGGGGTTGTTGCCGGTAATACCCAATTTGGCCTCAACCTCGCTGGCACGCAGTTCCAACAATTTAGAAATGCCTTGCTCCTGCATCGTCACGCCGTACAACACATCGGCCTCTTCCATCGTACCGCGGCGGTGAGTAATGACGATAAACTGTGTTTTGTCACACATACGACGCAGGTATTGTGCATAGCGGTCGACGTTGACATCGTCCAAGGCGGCTTCCACCTCGTCCAACATACAGAACGGGGACGGTGTGACTTTCAGAATGGCAAACAGCAATGCCGTTGCCACCAACGATTTTTCGCCGCCGGACAAGGAATCCATATTCAAAATCACTTTTCCGGGGGGTTGTGCATGCATTTCGATGCCGGAACCCAGAATATCCTCCGGATTGGTCAGCACCAATTCCGCTTTACCGCCGCCGAACAAATCGCGGAATACTTCATTAAAGTGTACGTTAATTTGACGGAAACGCTCCAAGAACATCTCGCGCATCTGCACGGTTAACTCGCCGATAAGTTTAAGCAGTTCTTCGCGCGACACTTCCACGTCATTGACCTGCGTATTCAAGAACTCGTACCGTTCACTGACTTCGCGATATTCCTCAATCGCATCGACATTGACACTGCCCAGCGCGCGAATTTTGTTTTTGAGTTCCGTCAAGCGGCGCGTGGCTTCACCCATATCCTCAATCACCGCTGCTTGTTGTTCGGCTTCACTGCGCGTCAACTCATATTCTTCGTACAAACGGCGTAGAATATCGTCTGTTTCTCGTTGCGCCGCCGCATATTGTTCCTCCAGACGCACCACTTCGCGACCCAACAACTCGCGTTCTTCCGCTTTGCCGCGGCTCTGTTGCCGTAGTTCGGTGCTCCGCGCCTCGTCTGCCAACCGCTTGGCAAGCAACGCCTGCACACGCTCATCGGCTTCCTTGCCCTGCTCGCGTAGATGCACCGCCTGCTCACGCAACAGTGCTTCTTGCTGTGTCAACTCCGCACTGCGTGCTTGTAGTAGCTCAATCTGCTCCTGCATTTGCTGACGAGCACCGTCTTGGTCGGCCTGACGCGCACGCAATTCGACAATCGCGGCTCGCAACCCTTCGATATCTTTATGATACCCGACAATGCTCAACTTTTGTTGGCTCATTTTGTCGGATAATTCTTCGCGCTGAACCGCCAGTTGTTGACGACCACCTTCCAACGACGCCAATTCCTGCTCCACAACGTGCTGCTGTGCCGTCACGGCGGCGGTATCTTGTGCGGCCGCCTCCATATGGCGCCGACACTCTTCCGCGCGCGCATTCAATTCTTTGGTTTCGTTGGTTTCTGCCTCGACCGCGGCCATACACGTCGCCAACAACCCCTCGATGCGGTGTTGTTCGCCTTCCAAACGAATGGCATCTTCCTGCGCGGTCGTCAACTCTCCTTGTATACCGGACAATTCCGCTTCAATGGCAGATACTTCCTGCTGTACGGCTTTGAGCGCCTCGCGCGACTGGGCCTCTTTTTCTGCCAATTTGACACGCTCGCACTCCAATCGCTCAATTTCCGTGCGACGCGATAAAAGACCTGCCTCTTTGACATGCGAACCGCCGGACAACGAACCGCCGGTATTCACCACTTGCCCGTCCAGCGTCACGATGCGGAACGAATACCCGTATTTGCGCGCAATGGTCACGGCATAATCCATATCTTCCGCTACCGCCACACGCCCCAACAGATAGCGCGAAATCTCCTCATAATCGGCATCCGTTTGCACCAATTCTGCCGCCATCCCGACAAAGCCCTCTTGCTCACGCAGCCCTTTTTCCTGCAACGGCGTGGCTTTGATAGAGGCCATCGGCAAAAACGTGGCGCGGCCGTTTTTGGTGTCTTTTAGATAATGAATCCCGCGTTTGGCATCGTCCTCGCGCTCCACCACAATGTGTTGCGCCGCACCGCCGAGGGCGGTTTCAATCGCCAACGCATACTTGCCGTCCGTGCGGAGCAGACGCGAAATCGGCCCACGCACGCCGCGCAGTTCGCCGCGCTGTGCTTGCTTCACCACCAACCGCACGCTGTGGGAATATCCCTCCAGATTGCGCTCCATTTCTTCCAACAACTGAATACGGCGTTGCTTTTCCTGCACATCCAAGCCAAGTTTGTCGGCTTCCTGCCGCGCGGTTTCCAACCGCGCACGCCGCGATGCCAACCGCATCTCGTACCCACGCAGCGCGTTTTGTAACCCATCAATGTTGTCGGCTAAGGCGTTGCGGTCTTGTTCGCACGCCGCCAACTCGCCTTTCAAGGCATCACGTTGTTCGGTTTGCTCCGCCAACGAGGCGGTCAACTGCGACAGCCGCAGGGTGATTTCCGAAAGCGACGATTCACCCGTTACGGCACGTACCCGAATATCCGACAACTGCGTGGCATACGCGGCGGCTTTCCGACTGAGTTCTTCCATCCGCTCCGACACTTGTTCGTTGCTTTGCAAAAGCGTTTCCCATTCCTCGGACAAGGCGACCTGCTGACGCTCTACCTCGGTAATACGTTGTTGTTTTTCCGCGATGTCGGCTTCGCGCTCGGCAATGGTTTCTTCCAACCGCAACTTGCCCAACGCCGCCTGCTCGCTTTCGTTGCGAATACGCGCAATGTTTTCCTCGTTGTGTGCACGGTCGTTTCTTACCAAATCCGCATTGCCCTCGCAACGCACCGCTTCTTCTTCGCGGTGCGCGATTTCGGCACGCAAACTTTCCAGTTGCGCCTCCAATGCACGTGCGGCTTCGGTCATCGCTTCCAACTCGCGCTCGGTATCGTCCATCGCGGCCCCGACGCTGTCATACTGGGTACGCGCCAATTCCAACCGCGAATCCAGTTGACGCAACGTATCCCGTGACCGGTCGATGGTGTGTAACCACACGCCGATTTCCAAGCCCTTTTTCTCTTGTGCGAATGCCAAATACTTGCGTGCTTTTTCCGACTGGGTTTTCAGTGGTCCGACGCGCTCTTCCAACTCTTGCAAAATATCCCGCAACCGCAACAAATTTTCCTCGGCGGAACGCAACCGCCGTTCTGCCTCATTTTTGCGGTAACGATATTTCGCGATGCCTGCCGCCTCTTCAAAAATTTCGCGGCGTTCATCCGAACGCGACGCCACAATATCGTCAATACGCCCCTGCCCGATGATGGAATACCCGTCCCGACCGAGACCGGTATCCATAAACAACAGTTGCACATCTTTGAGTCGCACGGTGGCGTTGTTGAGCAGATATTCACTTTCCCCCGAACGGTAATACCGCCGCGTGACCTTGACATCGTCGGCGTCAAAATCCAACACGCGTGACCGATTATCAATGGTGAGCGACACTTCGGCAAACCCAACCGCTTTGCGCTGCTGGGTACCGCTGAAAATCACGTCCTCCATTTTGTTGCCGCGCAACGTTTTGTTGGACTGCTCGCCCAACACCCACCGCACAGCGTCACTGATATTGGACTTGCCACTGCCGTTCGGACCGACCACCGCGGTGATGCCGCTGCCGAAAGACAACGTGGTTTTGTCCGGAAACGACTTAAACCCTTGTATATCCAATGACTTCAGAATCATAACTTCTCGTCTCCTGTCTGACCGCCGTGTTTATCAGCCGTCATAGCCCATCAGCCGCAACGCCTCACGCGCCGCTTGCTGTTCGGCTTCTTTTTTACTCCGTCCTTTTCCGTTGCCGATAACGTTGGAATTCAGGTGAACCTCCACACGGAACTGTTTGTCGTGGTCCGGTCCGGATTCACCGACCAACACATATTCCAACCGTTCTTCCGGGTTCTGCTGGATGATTTCCTGCAATGCCGTTTTGTAATCCTTAAATTGCGGTCGCCGCTGATGCGACAACTCTTGGGTTAAAAACGGCAACAGGAAAGCCTCCACCGGTTGCAACCCTCCGTCGAGGTAAATGGCGGCAATCACGGCTTCAAAGGCATCCGCCAAAATGGACGGTCGCGTAGCACCGCCGCCACGCAACTCGCCTCGGCCGAGCAACAAACACTCACCGAGTCCCAACTGTTGCGCATAGGCGCTGAGCGCCTTTTCGCACACCAACGACGCACGCAACCGCGTCAATTCGCCCTCTTCGCCGGTGGCGTGGCGAAACAAATATCCGGCCGTCACAAATCCCAACACCGAATCGCCTAAAAATTCCAGACGTTCGTTGCTCTTCAAGCCGCGATGGCTTTCGTTGGCATACGAGGAATGTGTCAGCGCATTTTCCAACAAGGCCGGCTCACGAAACGTATAGCCGATGCGCTCCATCATCACTCGCGTGGTTTCTTTCATCCGTGTCACCCCATTCGGTCTTCAATATATCCCACCAAGTCTTCCACCGTGTCGAACGGAGGAAACTCTTCACGCAACGGTGCGGACACAAAGGTGTCCCACAGCACCGTTGCACAATCGATACGCTCGTCGTCTGTCACATTCAACTCGTCGAAAGTGGCCGCCAACGTGACTTCCTCGGCATCACAACCGACGCGGTCAGTCAGCAGTCGTGTCAGTAGTTGTAACACCATCGGCGGTGTTCTCTCCTTTCGCAATGAGGGCGGAAATCTTTTCCACCACACCGGCCTCCGCAAATTCACTTGCCACGCGGATGGCATTTTGAATGGTCAACGCCTTGGCATTGCCGTGTGCTTTAATCACGGGCTTGGTCACACCCAACAACGGTGCGCCACCGTGTTCGTCGGTGGACAATTTCTTTTTCAATCCGTCCAACCGCTTTTTAATCAGCAATGCGCCCAACTTGGTAATCGGTGTGGCATAAAAAATACCTTTCAGGAAGGACAACAACATCCCGATGGTCCCTTCCATCCCCTTGAGTAGTACGTTTCCGGAAAACCCGTCGGTCACCACGACGTCGGCGACATGTCCCGGCACGTCACGTGCCTCCACGTTACCGATAAACTTCACCCCGCTTTGTTCCAACAACGCATATGTTTCGTGTTGCAACTCGCCGCCTTTGTGCTCCTCTGTACCGACGTTCAGCAACCCCACCGTTGCCGGCTCACCGTGATTGTACAGGTGCGTCATATACAAACTACCCATCTGGGCAAACTGCAACAACATCTCCGGACGGCAATCCACATTCGCACCGGAATCTAACAGCATATACGGTGTCGTAGCCGACGGTATAATGGCCGCCAACGCCGCACGCGAAATGCCCTTGATACGCTTGACAAGGAACGTCGCTCCCATCAACAAGGCACCGGTACTGCCTGCCGACACAAACGCGTCGCCCGCACCCTCGGCGAGCAATCGCAATCCCACCGCCATCGAACACTCTTTATGTTCACGCAAAATGCTTTTCGGGATATCGTTCATACCGATAACGTCGGTGGTGTGCACCAACTCAATACCGTCCAGCGACCAGTTGTTCTCGGTGGCAATGCGGCGAATTTCCTCACTGTCCCCCGTCAGCACAATCTCGGTACCATAGGCGGCGCGCGCCTGCACGGCACCTTGAATGACCGACAACGGTGCGTTGTCACCGCCGTAGGCGTCTACAATAATCTTCATTCGGGTATCCCCTCCGCTTTCAGTTTATCCAAAGAACGTTGCGCCAACGCAGCATACCGTTGGCGTTTATCACGAATCGGGGTATCCAGCGGCGGTATCACGCCGAAGTTGGCCCCCATCGGTTGGAAATTCGTTACCGTTTCATCGCTGATATATCTCAATAGAGAGCCGAGCATCGTTTCGTGCGGCAACGTCAGCGGTGGTTGTCCACGCAAGGCGCGTACCGCGTTTTTGCCGGCGATGATACCGGATGCCGCCGATTCCATATACCCCTCCACACCGGTCATCTGACCGGCAAAGAACAAGTGCGGCATCGTGCGACATTGTAACGACGGTGTCAACAGCCGCGGTGAATCCAAAAAGGTGTTGCGGTGCATCACACCGTAGCGTACAAATTCGGCATTTTTCAGTGCCGGAATCATCGAAAATACGCGTTTTTGTTCCCCGAACTTCAGATTGGTTTGAAATCCCACCAAATTATACAGCGTGCCGGCAGCGTTTTCCGTTCGTAACTGCAACACCGCCCACGGACGATGTCCGGTACGCGGGTCACGCAATCCCACCGGTTTCATCGGCCCGAAACGAATGGCATCGGTGCCGCGTCCTGCCAACACTTCAATCGGCATACACCCCTCGTACACGTGGGGTTTATCAAAGGTATGCAACGTCGCGATATCGGCGTGAATGAGGGCGTCGTGAAATGCCTCGTATTCCGCCTTATTCAACGGACAGTTGATGTAATCGCCCTCGCCGCTTTCCTCACGGTCGTATCGCGAAGCGCGAAAAGCGGCGCTCATATCCACACTGTCTGCGGTGATAATCGGTGCCGCGGCATCGTAAAAACTCAACCCCGTCCCGAAGTGTGCTGCCATATCGGCGGCAAGCGCATCGGCCGTCAACGGACCGGTTGCCACCACGGTTATCCCGTCGGCGGGCAAGGCCGTAACCTCGCGATGTTCTACCGTGATACGCGGGTGTTCTTCTATCCGGCGCGTCACCTCCGCCGAAAACACGTCGCGGTCGACCGCCAACGCGCCTCCTGCCGGCACGGCGCACGCACGTGCTACCGCCACGCACACCGAACCCAGCCATGCCATTTCTTCTTTGAGTAATCCGGCCGCGCTGGCTAAGCGTGCCGCTTTCAGTGAATTGGAACACACCAGTTCCGCTAACAACGCCGACCGATGTGCCGGCGTGTATCGGTGCGGTTTCATTTCCACCAACGTGACATCCACGCCGTCGTTTGCCGCCGCGTATGCCGCCTCACAACCGGCCAAACCGCCGCCCAATACGGTGATATGCTCATTCATCTTTTTTTCCTCGGCTGCTTTGTTCATAACCGCAACCCTCGGTCAAACACACCTCGCCACTGCCGCGTCCCTTTTTACGGAACAAGGTCTTTCCGCAGTGGGGGCACGTCTGCGCCGTGGGTTCATTCCACGTCACAAACGTACATTTCGGGTAATTGGCACATCCGTAGAATAGACGCCCACGCTTGGATTTTTTGCCAACAATCGCGCCGCCGCATTGGGGACAGACGCCGCTTGTCTTATTCACTAACGGTTTGGTCGTTTTGCATTCCGGATACCCCGGACACGCCAAAAATTTCCCAAACCGACCGCTTTTGATAATCATTTTTCTGCCGCAATTTTCGCACACTTCGTCGGATTCTTCTTCCGGCACGTGGATACGCTCACCGGACAACGCTTGCTCGGCTTCCGCCAGTGTTTTTGAAAAACCGTCATAAAACGTGTGCATCATCTGCACCCAATCGCAATCGCCCGATTCCACTTCGTCCAACTGCTTTTCCATCTGCGCGGTAAACTCGGTGTCCACCACGGCGGAAAAATGTTCTTTCATCACTTGGGTGGTGACCTCGCCCAACGCCGTAGGCTTGAGCGATTTGCCGTCGCGTTCAATGTATTCACGCGACAAAATGGTGCTGATGGTTGGTGCATAGGTAGACGGACGACCAATGCCGTTTTCCTCTAACGCCTTAATCAGCGTGGCTTCGGTATATCGAGCCGGCGGTTGCGTAAAGTGTTGCGCGCTTTGCAGGTCGCGCAACGACAGCACATCGCCCTCGTTCAGCGGCGGCAACGCGGCGCCTTCTTCCCGTTCTTCGTCGCGGCTTTCCACATACAACGTAGTGTAACCGTCGAACCGCACGGTATATCCCGATGCACGGAAGATATAATTGCCGGCAGTAATATCGGCTTGGCAAGTATCCTGCACGCAGTTGGCCATCAAACTGGCAATAAAGCGTTCCCATATCAGTTTGTACAACCGGAATTGGTCACCGGTCAAGAACGGTTTGACGCGGTCCGGCGACAACGACGGTACCGATGGGCGAATCGCTTCGTGTGCGTCCTGCGCACCTTTACGCGACTTGTAATGCCGCGCTTTTTCCGGCAAATAGGCATCGCCGTAGTGTTCGCGAATATAGGTGTTTCCCTCGCGGCGCGCATCTTCGGAAATACGCAACGAATCGGTACGCATATAGGTAATCAAACCCATC
>JAZSOY010000095.1:0-4099 GCA_045537155.1 Acutalibacteraceae bacterium | reverse complement strand
TTGTCTTCCTAAGACCGCTTGGCCTCCGACTTGATGGGACTTCCCACCGAAACTGCCGACGACGTTGCCGGCATTGCCGCCTTGGGCCAAAAAATCGTGAATTGTTTTTATAACAATCCGGACAAGCCAAAAGGCAAAGGCGTCACCGTATCGATGAGTGTGTCGTGTTTCGTGCCGAAACCGTTTACGCCGTTTCAATGGGAGCCGCAGGATACGTTGGCACAACTGGAGGACAAGCAGCGGTTGTTGCGTGATTCCGTGACCACCAAAAAAATTTCACTCAGTTGGCACGACGCCAAAACCAGTTATTTAGAGGCGGTGTTGGCACGCGGTGACCGGCGATTGGGTGCGGTGTTGGAAGCGGCGTTCCACCGTGGTTTTAACTTGGATGCGTGGTCAGAACATTTCGACTTTGACGCATGGATGGATATTTTCCGTGAGCAGGGATTGCAACCGGATTTCTATGCGTCACGGCGACGCGATGCCGATGAGGTATTCCCGTGGGAACACATCGACGTTGGTGTTAGTAAAGACTTTTTGTGGGCAGAAAATCAGCGTGCTCACGCCGGCGTGACAACCCCGAATTGCCGACAGGAATGTTCGCATTGCGGTGCGGCGTGCTATCGAGGAGGTGTTTGCGTTGAACGACGTTAAGGACTTTCAAACGGTACGCATTGTGTTTTCAAAAACCGGTCGGGCGCGCTACATCTCGCACTTAGACTTAAATCGCACGATGCAGCGTGCCGTGCGGCGTGCCGCATTACCGATTTGGTACACCGAGGGGTTTAACAAGCATCCGTATTTGACGTTTGCCGCCCCGTTGTCACTCGGATATGAGGGCGAACGCGAAACGATGGATTTGCGTTTGGCAGACGCGATGCCGATGGAAGAATTGGTGCATCGTTTGGATGCGGTGATGCCGGAGGGCTTACATATTCTCAGTGCCGGTCCGGCTATTCACAAGGCGGGGGAGGTGGCGGCAGCGGTATACCGTATTACCGTGCCGTGCACCGTGGAGGCGATTCACGCTTTGTTGGCACAACCGGAGGTGAGTGCCCAAAAGCGCACTAAGAAAAAAGAGTGGGTAACCGTGGATTTGCGACCGGTATTGGATGCTGCCGACAGTGCGGTTAGTACCTGCGAAGAGGGTGCATGTTGGGAATTAACCTTACCGTGCAACAGTACGTTATCGGTCAATCCATCGCTGGTGATGGCGGCCCTGCGTGAACAGCAGCAAGAGCCGGAACTGGCATACCGTGTCTGTCGTTTACGTGTATTGGCAAGCGACGGTACGGAATTTACCTGATTTTTCAAGAATTGCAAAAAAACACTTGCTTTTTCAAAAAACGTATAGTATACTGTATCGGTATGAATGTCCGTCCTGCCAGACATCCGGGTAGGATGGGGATGAGTGCCGAGCGAAAGCGAGACATGAAAGCGGGTATTCCTCTGTCGGCGGCGTTAGCCGTACAGGACATGAATGGCTGAAAAATAAGGAGGAAATTTTGATGGATGCTTTGAAACTCATTGCCTCGGATAGTTTGAAAGAGGCAGCCCCCCAGTTTGCGGTCGGTGACACCGTGCGCGTCGATGTGAAGATTCGTGAAGGTGACCGCGAGCGTATTCAGGCGTTTGAAGGTACAGTCATCGCCAAGAAAGGTTCCGGCGTTGCTGAGACCTTTACGGTTCGCCGCGTGTCTTACGGTGTCGGCGTGGAGCGTGTATTCCCGTTGCATTCTCCCAATGTAGCGGCTGTGCGCGTGGTACGCTACGGTAAGGTTCGCAGAAGCAAGTTGTACTACCTGCGTGACCGCGTTGGTAAGGCGGCTAAGGTAAAAGAACTCATTAAATAAGGCAACAAGAGGGGGAGAAAACGCTGTGTTTTCTCCCTTTTTTCGTTCCGTGTCAGGAGGTGAACCGTGTGCGCGGTCAATACGAACATTTCAAAACGGTCAATGCGTCCGGAACGCCGCGTGTGCGGACTTCCTTACGTCACGTGAAACCGTTATTGTATTACACGCTGTCCTGTCTATGCCTTATCACGGCATTATTGGTGGTGTTTCTGCTGTTTTTCCGCCCGTCGCGCGTGTATGGTACGTCTATGATGCCCACGTTGCACAACGGCGACCGCCTACTCTTGAGTTGTTTGGGATATGAGCCGGCGGTGGGGGACATCGTGGCAATACGTCGTACCGATGACATACCGCTGATTAAACGCGTGGTGGCTGTTGGTGGTGACCGATTGCGGATTGATGCTGATACCGGTGTGGTGTATCGTAATGGAGAAGTCTTATCCGAACCGTACTTGCAACAAAGCACCTTGCCGGTAGATGTGGTAGGGGAAATTGTGATTCCGGAGGGAGAGTTGTTCGTCATGGGGGACAACCGTGCCGGTTCACAAGACAGTCGCGACGCCGCTATCGGTACCGTGTCCAAGGACGATGTTCTGGGCAAGGTGAAATGGCGGATTTATCCGTTTGACCGTATGAAACAGTGGCCGTAAAAAGGGGTGACGGTGATGGAACAGCAACATATCCAATGGTTTCCCGGGCATATGACACGTACGCGCCGTCGTATTGTCGAGCGATTGCCGTTGGTGGATTTGGTGGCGGAAATCATTGACGCTCGCGTGCCAATCAGTAGTCGCAATCCGGATTTGGATGCCATTGTCGCCGGAAAGCCGCGCGTCGTGGTGTTGAATAAGACGGACATTGCCGATGAAACGGCGACCAAACAATGGCTGACCTATTTTACCGATACCGGCGTTCCGGCCATGGCGGTTGATTGCAAAAGCGGACGTGGTATTCGGCAATTTGTGCCGTTGTTACGTAAGTTGTTGCAAGATAAGATTGCTGCGTGGGAGCAACGCGGCATGACCAATCGAGCCATTCGTGTGATGGTGGTCGGGATTCCCAACTGCGGAAAATCGTCTTTTATTAATCGGATGGCAAAAGGCGGAAAAGCCAAAGCAGAAGACCGTCCCGGCGTGACACGCGACCAGCAATGGTTTGTCATTGAGGGCGGTGCGCAACTGTTGGATACGCCGGGGGTGCTGTGGCCCAAGTTTGAAGACCAAACCGTGGCACAACACTTGGCGTATACCGGTGCCATTCGCGACGAAGTGTTGGACAGTGAAGAATTGGCATGTGGCTTGTTGGAAATTTTGCATCGGCAGTATGAGCCGATGTTGCGGGAACGGTATAAACTCACCGGAGAGTTACCGGAGGACGGATATGCGTTGTTGACGTGCATTGGACGCAAACGGGGTATGTTGGTGTCCGGTGGTGAGGTGAATACCGAGCGAGCCGCCATTATGTTGTTGGATGAATATCGCGGTGGTAAGTTGGGGCGTATCACCTTGGAGTTACCGCCTGTGCAGAAAGGGTGAGACAATGGCAGCGATAACCACTTCCAAAAGTAAGACAGTACGTAGCTGCTATGAGTGGGCACAGCTTATCTGCGGCACGGTCGCGGTGATGACTTGTATCTATATTTTTTTGTTCCGTATGGTCGACGTACACGGTTCGTCCATGGAAGCAACGTTGTCCCACGGCGAGCGACTGTTGTTATCCAGTCTGCCCTATACACCGGACTATACCGACATTGTGGTGATTGACCGCGGTGGTTCCCAAGAACCGCTGATTAAACGCGTAATAGGATTGCCCGGTGATACGATATTCGTGGACGACGGCAAGGTGTACCGCAACGATGTGTTGCTGGAAGAACCGTATATTGTGGTGGATACGGCGCCGGAACAAATGACAAACCCCGTTGTCGTTCCGGAAGATATGGTGTTTGTGATGGGGGATAACCGTACGGTAGGGCAATCCTTGGATAGCCGTACGTTCGGTTGTGTTCCGCAACAGGCGATTGTGGGAAAAACGGTTTACCGCCTATATCCGTTGAACCGTCTAGGAGGGCTGTACCGTGACGAATACTGAGTTTGACAACGCTGTACGGGCGGAAGGATATTCGTTCGTTTGCGGCGTGGACGAAGCCGGACGCGGTCCGTTGGCAGGACCGGTGTTTGCGGCAGCGGTGATTTTCTCACCCGATGCGGTGCCGGAAGGCCTGAACGATTCGAAAAAGTTGTCGGAGA
>JAZSOY010000041.1:0-9512 GCA_045537155.1 Acutalibacteraceae bacterium | reverse complement strand
AGGCGTTTATCACCGGTGAAGATGCTATCTTGACCGGCGGTATCGGCGATACCATTGCCGCCGGCGTGTCGGGAACGTGGACAGCCGAGGCTATTCAGGAAAAACTGGGCGACAATTATGCCGCTACCAAATTACCCACCTTTACGTTGGGCGGCGAGCAGGTGCAGTTAAAGAGTTTTGCCGGCTATAAACTGATGGGTGTGAATTCAGCTACGAAGCATCCCAAAGAGGCTATGCGATTGGCAGAGTTTTTGACCAATGAGAAAAATCAAGTGACGCGGTTTGAAACGCGAGCGATGGGGCCGTCGAATAAAAAAGCGGCAGCTAACGACAAAGTCAAGCAAAACGTGGCTTTGTCGGCACTGGCAGAGCAAAATGCGTTTGGTGTCAGCCAAGCAGAGGTTCTCAATAGTACGTGGTTGCCGATGGAAGCCTTTGGTACGGCTATGGAAACGCGCGATTACAGTAAAACGGTGAAAGAATATCTGGATGCGATGGTTTCGCAAATCACCGCAGGGAAATAAGATAAATTGGTTACCGATAAGGCTTGGGAGGAACGGCTATGGATTATCAACAGTTTACGCAGGTACACCCCGTTCGTAAACGGTGGGACGGGTTGCGACGCGGTTTATTGGCCGTTCCTCTTGCCGTCGGTGCCGGTTTCCGACTGGCAATGCGTCGGATTGCTGCGGGTATCGGTTGGATAGTGCGGCAGGGGAAAGGCCTAGTGCGTGCGGCGCGTGAAGGTGACGCACGCACACGCCTGAATTTTATCGTGATGGGTGCCGGACTCTTTCTGCGTGGTCAAGTCGGACGCGGTTTGTTGTATCTTGCTTCGCAAGTGGCTTATGTGGTATATCTGGTGACTTTGGGGTGGCAATATATACAAAAAATCGGTACGCTTGGCACCACAACACAACAAAAAGTTTTCGATGAAGAACAAGGAATCTACATTTACCAAGCCGGTGATAACTCGATGCAAATTCTATTGTTTGGAGTACTCACTATCGGCCTAACTATCGTGTTTGCGGCATTGTATTTTCACAGCATCCGCACAGCCATTCGCGCGCAACGGCGTCAGGCAATGGGTGGGCATTTACCCACCTTTCGCGAGGATATGCGCTCCTTGCTCGATAAACGCTATCACATTACGTTGCTGACACCGCCGGTGTTATTGGTGCTACTGTTCACCTTGTTGCCGCTGATATTTATGGTGCTAATCGCTTTTACCAATTTTGACAAAACGCACCAACCTCCCGGCAACCTATTCACTTGGGTAGGATGGGACAATTTTACGAATATGTTGGGTGGTAATGCCCAACTGGGGCATACGTTCTTGAACCTGCTGTTATGGACGTTTGTTTGGGCTGTGTTTGCCACGTTCAGCAATTATTTATTCGGCACCATTTTGTCGTTGTTGATTAACAAAAAAGGGATTCGCTTCAAGAAAATGTGGCGAACCGTGTTTGTGGTGACCATTGCGGTACCACAATTTGTGAGTCTGATGTTGATGTCACAAGTGTTGGCGGATGAAGGCGCTTTGAACGTGTTATTACGCCAATGGGGCTGGATTACTGAATCCATTCCGTTTTTGACCAATGGAACGTTGGCCAAAATCACCGTGATTGTGGTGAATATGTGGATAGGTATTCCTTATACGATGCTGATAACATCCGGCATTTTGATGAATATCCCCGAAGATATGTATGAAAGTGCTCGTATTGACGGTGCCGGACCGGTACGTATGTTTTTCAGTATCACCCTGCCGTATATGCTCTTTGTCACGACACCGTATCTTATCACCCAATTTGTCAATAACATCAACAATTTTAACGTCATATATTTGTTGACACGCGGCGGGCCGCTGACGTTGGAATATTTCAAAGCCGGTAAAACGGATTTGTTGGTTACTTGGCTATATAAACAAACGGTCGAGGAACAAAACTACAATCTGGCCGGTGTGATTGGCGTTTTGGTGTTTATCATTACCGCCGTGTGTTCGTTGTTGGTATACAATTCCTCGACATCGGTTAAAAAAGAGGAGGAATTTCAATGATAAGCAATTATCGGACGCGACGTCGCGTTGCCAATGCCGGTGTCTATATCGTTTTAACCGTATTGGCGGTGCTCTGGTTATTGCCCATTGCCTATTTGATTTTACAATCGTTTCGTGCGGAGCCGGGTGCGTATACGCCGTATCTGTTACCGAAATCCTACACCATTGACAACTATACCGCTTTGTTTACCGATACGGCATTATTCCCATACCCCCGTTGGTTTGCCAACACAGTGTTGGTGGCGGTGTGCAGTTGCCTTATCAGCACCGTGATGATTTTGATGATTAGTTATTGCTTCAGCCGTTTGCGATTTGCGGCACGGCGTCCGTTGATGAATGTCGGATTGATTCTCGGTATGTTCCCCGGCTTTATGTCAATGATAGCCGTGTATCATCTTCTCAAGCTGGTCGGATTGGACCAATCGCTGGTGGCATTGGTCTTGGTATATTCCTCTGCCTCGTGTTTAGGATATTTTATCGCCAAAGGATTTTTTGACACCTTGCCACGTGCATTGGACGAGGCGGCGACCATTGACGGTGCCACACGAAACGATATTTTTTGGAAAATTACCTTGCCGCTGTCCGGACCGGTGGTAGTGTATACGGCGTTGACCTCGCTGATTGCACCGTTTGCGGATTTTATTTTTGCCAGCGTCATTATGAAAGATAATTACCAAAACTATACCGTAGCACTCGGATTGTTCCAAATGTTGACACGCGAAAATATTTATCGTTATTTTACTCGCTTTTGTGCCGGCGCGGTGCTGGTTGCCGTTCCGATAACGGCATTGTTTTATGCACTACAGAAATACTATGTAGAGGGCGTTACCGGTGGGGCGGTAAAAGGCTGATGTTGATACGAGAAGCACACAAACCCGAAGACAGGTAGTCGGGTTTGTGTGCTTTTTCTTGTAGAACCCATTGAAAACAAAGAAAAACAACACGATAAAACGTAAAAACATCGCCTTGATGTTGTGTTTTTAACGCCTTTTCTTTGTTTTTTCTTTTTTTCCACTCAAAAAGTGTTGACTTTTAGTAAAGTATAGTGTATGATGGAATTGTCAAATTAGGGGGTTTCATAATGAAAGAGATTTATACAGCCGCCATTGCCAAAACCAATCGTATTGGAAAGTTGATTGATGACTTGTATTCCGGTACGCCGACCATCGAGTCGACGCGTGCGGAAATTATTACCGAGAGTTTTAAGAGCACGGAAGGTATGCCGCTACATATTCGTAAGTCCAAGGCATTTTATGCGTTGGCTGAGCAGTTGCCCGTTGTCATTCGTGACGATGAGTTGATTGTGGGTTGTAACTGTTTTGCCCGTCGCGGTTGCCCGACGTTCCCGGAGTTTTCCAACCAGTGGTTGGAAGCGGAGTTTGCTACCATTGCGAACCGTAGTGCGGACCCGTTCTACATCTCGGACGAAACTGCCGCCAAACTTCAGGAGATACATCAGTATTGGCGTGGACGGACGACCAGCGAATTGGCGACATCGTATATGGCTCCCGAAACCCTAACCGCCATTGAACACAATCTGTTCACGGTGGGGAACTATTTCTATAACGGTATCGGCCACGTCAGTGTGGATTATGCAAAAGTGCTGAAAATCGGGTTTAAGGGCATTTATGCGTATGCGAAATCCGAACGTGACAAGTGCCATGTGTACGACAAGGATTACACGTCGCGGTATTATTTCTTGACCTCGGTGATGGAATCCTGTGAGGCGGCGATGCTGTTTGCCAAGCGGTATTCGGCGGCAGCATTGGAAATGGCACAAAAATGCAGTGACAGCCATCGTCGCAATGAGTTGCTAAAAATTGCAGAGGTGTGCGCTAATGTGCCTGCTAACGGTGCACAGAGTTTCTATGAGGCGTGCCAGTCGTTCTGGTTCGTCCAGTTGTTGATTCAAACGGAGTCCAGCGGTCACTCCATTTCTCCCGGTCGTTTTGACCAATATATGTATCCGTATTATGCCAAGGATTTGGCCGATGGTAACATCACGCGCGAGCAAGCACAAGAACTCATTGACTGTGTGTGGGTGAAACTCAACAGTCTGAACAAGGTGCGTGACCTACTGTCTGCGGAGGGGTTTGCCGGATACAGTATGTTCCAAAACCTGATTGTGGGTGGGCAAGACGTTAACGGTATGGACGCGACCAACGATTTGTCTTATATGTGTATCACCGCGTCGATGCATGTTAACTTGCCGCAACCGTCTTTGTCCATGCGTGTGTGGAATGGTACACCGCACGAATTGCTGGTGAAAGCGGCTGAGTTGACGAAAACCGGTATTGGATTGCCGGCGTATTACAACGATGAAATTATCATTCCGGCACTGATTTCCCGTGGATTGTCGTTGCAGGATGCGCGCGATTATTGCATCATCGGTTGTGTGGAGCCGCAAAAAGGCGGCAAAACCGATGGCTGGCACGATGCGGCGTTCTTCAATATGTGTCGTCCTCTGGAGTTGGTATTTACCAACGGTATGGATAAGGGTGTGCAGGTCGGTTTGCGTACCGGCAGTGTGTCGGAATTGGATACCTATGATAAATTCTTCCAAGCGTATAAACAGCAGATGGATTATGCTATCAAGCTGATGGTCAATGCCGATAACGCGGTGGATGCGGCACATATGGAGCGTTGTCCGTTGCCGTTTGTGTCCTCGATGGTGGACGATTGTATCGGTCGCGGCAAATCGGCACAAGAGGGTGGCGCCATTTACAACTTTACCGGCCCACAGGGATTTGGCATCGCCAACGTGGCGGACGCCTTGTATGCTATCAACGAGTTGGTATACAAAACCAAGACGGTTACTTTGGCGCAATACGCGGACGCGTTGCGTAACAACTTCGGTATGCCGTATTGCGATGCGTATGCCAAAACCTTGACGCTCGAAGCGGTCAACGAAGTGGTTGCCGCCGGGTATGAGATTACCGAAGCACAGATTGCCGATATTTTCACGCAGATTCGTGAAAATAACATCGATGCCGAAAAGAAGAAAACCTATCAGGCGTTGTTGGAAAAAATCCAAGTGTTACCGAAGTTTGGCAACGACATTGCCGAGGTGGATGCCTACGGTCGTGAAGCGGCATATACCTACACAAAGCCGGTTGAAAAATACGAAAATCCGCGCGGCGGTCGTTACCACGCCGGCTTGTATCCGGTGTCTGCCAATGTGCCGCTGGGTATGCAGACCGGTGCCACTCCGGACGGACGTTTGGCAGGTACACCGATTGCTGACGGTGTTTCGCCGGTGGCGGGCAGAGATGTCAACGGCCCGACGGCAGCAGCGAACTCGGTGGCAAAACTGGACCACGGCATCGCCTCTAACGGTACGTTGTTTAATATGAAATTCCATCCCTCGGCACTCAAAGGTGCGTCGGGTGTGGAAGGATTTATCGGACTGATTCGTGCATTCTTTGACCAAAAGGGTATGCATATGCAGTTTAACGTGGTCAGTCGCGAGACCTTGTACGATGCACAACGCCATCCCGAAAATTACAAAAATTTGGTAGTGCGTGTTGCCGGATACAGTGCGCTCTTTACCACGTTGTCGAAGTCGTTACAAGATGATATCATTAACCGAACCGAACAGGGAGGTTTCTAAGGAAGTATGTCTGACTACTTGAAAGTGTCCGGTAGGATTTTTGATATTCAGAAATTCTCCGTGCACGATGGTCCCGGTATTCGTACCATTGTCTTTCTAAAAGGCTGTGCATTCCGATGCCGATGGTGTTGCAATCCGGAATCCCAGAAATTCGATATTCAAACCATGGTACAGAACGGCAAAGAAAAAGTCGTGGGCCGTGACGTGACCGTCGAAGAGGTACTGAAGATTGTCAAACAGGACCTTCCGTACTATCGTCGCTCCGGCGGTGGTATGACGCTGTCCGGCGGCGAGATGTTGTGCCAAAGCGAGTTTGCGTATGCGTTGCTTCGCAGTGCCAAAGAGGCGGCGATTAATACGGCGGTGGAAACCACCGGGTTTGCCCCGTATGAAACTGTGGAAAAACTGTTACCGTACATTGATACGGTGTTGATGGATATCAAGCATACGGACAGTGCCAAACACAAGGAATTTACAACCCAGCCGAATGAACGTGTATTGGAAAACGCCGTCAAAATTGCTGCCAATGCCCACAAACTCATCATTCGTGTACCGGTGATTCCGACGTTTAATGATACGGAGGCCGAAATTGGCGGTATTGCACGGTTTGCCGCCGGCTTGAAAGGTGTAGAGGAAATTCACTTGTTGCCGTATCACAGATTCGGCAAAGATAAGTATGACGGGTTGGGTAGGGAATACCTGATGGGCGATTTACCAACCCCCACCGACGCGCAGATGCAACGACTTCTCAACGTAGCGGCAAGTTACGGTTTGCGGGCGCAGATAGGAGGATGACGCGATGAATTACGAATTATCGATGCAGGATAAAATGCGTATTGTACAGGAACTGGTTCCCGGCAAGCAGATTACCATTGCACACGTTATCGCCAATCCCGATGATATTTTGTATCGCAAACTGGGTTTGGACCCGGCCGTTGATTACTCGCGCACGGCGATTGGGATTGTGACGATGTCGCCGGCGGAAACCGCCATTATTGCCGGAGATATTGCCATTAAGGCGTCCGGTGTGGAATTGGGCTTTGTGGATAGATTCAGCGGTACGCTGATTGTCACCGGTCGCATTGCCGATGTAGAAGCCTCGCTAAACGCGTTGGTAGAGTATTGTCGAGATGTCTTGGGCTTTACGGTTTGCCCGATTACCAAAACATAATGAAAAACTTGATTTTAATGGGCCGCAGTGAAAGTGGTAAAACCACACTCACGCAAGTGTTGCGCGGCGAGAATATCACTTACGATAAAACCCAGTACATCAAATTTGAAAACTGTTTAATTGATACGCCGGGAGAATACGCGCAAACCCATCATCTCGGTAGAGCGTTGGCGTTGTATTCGTATGAGGCGGATATGGTCGGCTTGTTGATTGCCGCAACCGAACCCTATTCCTTATTTCCACCGTGTATTACCAGTATGGTAAATCGAGAGGTAATCGGCATTGTCACAAAAGCCGAGGAAGAGGGGGCAAACCCTGAGCGTGCGGAGAATTGGTTACGACTCAGCGGTTGCCAAAAAGTCTTTCGTATTGATTCTGTCACCGGATACGGTGTCAATGAATTGATAGAATATTTGAATCAGTAAAAAGCGACAGCGGAATGTAGGAGGAACACACAATGACACAAGAAGCATTAGGTATGGTAGAAACTCGCGGTTTGGTAGCCGCCATTGAAGCGGCGGATGCGATGACAAAAGCGGCCAACGTTGTCCTCATCGGCACGGAAAAAATCGGTTCCGGGTTGGTGAGCGTGATGGTACGCGGTGATGTGGGTGCTGTCAAAGCGGCAACCGATGCCGGTTGCACTGCGGCGAAAAAGTTGGGCGAATTGGTTGCATTTCATGTGATTCCGCGGCCGCATAGTGATGTGGAAAAAATCCTGCCGAAACTGTAATCGACAGGTGAATATTACGCGATTAAGGAGGATGTTGTCATGACACAAGAAGCGTTGGGTATGGTAGAAACAAGAGGTTTGGTTGCGGCGATTGAAGCGGCAGATGCGATGGTCAAAGCGGCCAATGTCGTACTTATCGGCACCGAGAAAATCGGTTCCGGGTTGGTGAGTGTGATGGTGCGCGGTGATGTCGGTGCCGTGAAGTCGGCGGTTGAAGCCGGTCATGCGGCCGCCTCTAAATTGGGTGAGATTATTGCGACGCACGTTATCCCCAGACCACACAGCGATGTGGAGAAAATTTTACCGAAGATTTAATGTATTGTGGCGTAGGTATATGCTAGGGAGGAACCGTTATGTTAGTTAATATGAACGAGGTGCTGCGGCCGGCAAAAGCCAACCGATATGCGATTGGACTGTTTAATGCCGTCAATCTGGAGTTGGCACGCGGTATTTTGGCGGCGGCGGAATCGACTCGTTCGCCGGTCATTATGGGTACGGCGGAAGTGCTGCTACCGTACGGCCCATTGGAAGAGGTATCCTATTACTTAATCCCGATGGCGAAAAAGGCTTCGGTGCCGGTCGTTGTGCATTTGGACCACGGTTTGTCATACGATACGTGTGTAAAGGCACTCAAATTGGGCTTTAGTTCCATTATGTATGACTGCTCAACCGATTCGTATGAGGAAAATGTACGCAAAGTGAAAGAAATGGCAGAAATCGCTCATTCTTACGGTGCAACCATTGAAGGTGAATTGGGACACGTTGGTGACAATGAGGGTTCTGCAGAGGGCAGTTCGCATTTGTCTGACCCGTCGGCATTCTTTACCGACCCTAAACTGGCGAAGGATTTTGTGGATAAAACCGGCGTTGACGCGTTGGCTATTGCGGTGGGAAATGCCCACGGTGCTTATAAATTACCGCCGAAACTCGACTTTGAGCGTATTCGCACGATTGCCAAAACGGTCGACGTACCGTTGGTATTGCACGGTGGTTCCGGTTTGACCGATAACGATTTCAAGCAGGCGATTCAAGACGGTATCAGTAAGGTGAACATCTTTACGGACATCAACATTGCTGCGGTGAAAGCCGAGTTCGAGAAATTCTCCAGCATGGACAAGGGTATCATCGATTTGATTCCGGCGGCTGTGGAAGCTGTCAAGCAGGAGACCGTCAAGAAGATGCAGTTGTTCAGTAGTGATGGCAAGGCGGATAACGGGAGAGGGTTTTTCGCCACGCCGGATAACATTGAAATGCTCACCAAACTGGTGGCGGAAGAAGTTGCTAAATACCTCAATAAATAAAATAACAATCCCCCCGCTATGCGGGGGGATTGTTATTTGGCGGAGAGGTAGGGATTCGAACCCTAGGGACTTTCGTACACAGCATTTCGAGTCAAGTGTCAAAAAACGAACTTGGCGGAATTTAACGGAAGATAAAGGCAATAGTGAGAACCCCGAAAACCCCGATGTTTTCAGGGTTCTTTCGGTTTTTATATCCAAAAACACAGTAAAAATCAGGGTCTAAAAGTCTTCTCCGATTTTGCCGAGTTCTAATGGATTTTTGGAAAAGTCTATTAGAACTTTTCGTAGAACTACGCTTATTTTCACCTCAAAATCACCCCTTTGGCAGTGCAATAAAAAGCACCGGTTGAGGCATACAGCACACAAAATCGTGTTGGCTTTTCAAAGCCAAGGAACAAGTATTGCCGATAAAACAGACTATCGCACCAACGTGCGAAAGTCTGTTTTTATTTTGATAAAGTCTCTTGTAAAACTGTTTCGGTTGTGTTATAATAAAAGATATAATCTTTTTAAGGAGAAAGGAAAATTGCAAATATGGCTATGAAGGTTAGTTACAACAAGCTCTGGAAGCTACTCGTTGATAAGAAAATGAGCAAAGCAGACCTTAGAAGAATGGCTGAAATTGCGCCTAATACGCTGAC
>JAZSOY010000013.1:0-2289 GCA_045537155.1 Acutalibacteraceae bacterium | reverse complement strand
CTATCGCTTTCGGGACGCTTTATATATGGTTTCGATTATTTTGTGATGCGGGCTACGCCGGTTTTAATGGCCGCTTCCGCCACTTTGGCTGCAACGGTTTTCCCGATGCGTTCGTCAAATGCGAAAGGCATAATGTACTCTTCGGAAAGTTCCTCGTCGGACACGAGGGACGCAATCGCTAACGAGGCGGCCATCTGCATTTCCTCGTTGATATCGGAGGCCCGCACGTCCAAGGCACCACGGAAAATACCGGGGAAGGCCATGACGTTGTTGATTTGATTGGGGAAATCCGAACGACCCGTGCCCACCACTCGCGCGCCGGCCGCCAAGGCTTGGTCGGGCATAATTTCCGGCACCGGATTGGCCATAGGGAACACAATGGCATCGGAATTCATCGATTTAATCATATCCTGCGAAACCACGTTCGGAGCCGAAACGCCGACAAACATATCGGCACCTTTCATTGCCACCGCTAAGTCACCGGTCAAGTGCTCACGGTTAGTGAGTTTGCTCATTTCGGCGTGTGCACTATTCAAATTCTCCATACCCTCACAAATAATGCCGAAACGGTCAACCATAATGAGGTTTTTCACGCCGAGCTTCAAGAGATGTTTGCCAATCGCAATGCCTGCGGAGCCGGCACCGTTGATAACGCACTTGATTTCCTCAATCTTTTTGCCCGTCAACCGTAACGCGTTGAGTGCCGCAGCGCCGACGACAACCGCCGTGCCGTGCTGGTCATCGTGGAATACGGGAATGTCACAGAGTTCTTTCAACTTAGCCTCCACCTCAAAACACCGAGGTGCGGAAATGTCCTCTAAGTTAATGCCGCCGAAACTACCGGAAAGCAGATAAATCGTGCGGACCAGTTCATCGACATCTTTGGTTCTCAAGCAAAGCGGGAAGGCATCGACATCCGCAAATTCCTTAAACAGCACACATTTGCCTTCCATTACCGGCATACCGGCCTCGGGACCGATATCGCCGAGCCCCAACACAGCCGTACCGTCGGTAATCACCGCCACGGTATTCCAACGGCGAGTCAACTCAAACGATTTGCTATACTCTTTTTGTATTTGGAGACACGGCTCGGCAACACCCGGTGTGTACGCGAGTGAAAGTTGTTCGCGGTTCTTAACCGGTGTTCTGGATTTGATTTCAATTTTACCTTGCCATTCATAATGCTTTTTTAGTGCTTCTGCTTTGATATCCATAATTATCCTCCTTATGCATATAAACAATCGATTGTGTGGTTTAGCGCAGCGTAACCGAACCAATTGGTTGCTTTACGGTAGACCGCAATCAAGCGTGCGCGCCACACGAATCACCCAACCATTACCTTACCATATATTTCAAAAAAATTCAATGGGAAAAGATAAGAATTCGTGTTTGTGGGCGGACAACCATCGGGCTTTCGGCACAAAAATGCGATTTTTCTTGCAAAAGAGGGGGAATATGGTATAATTAGTTATACAAATCATACTTTTTATACAAAGGAGTAGGTAGTATGGCGAGACCAAAAGGGAAATATGCGTGGACCGTGACAGTGGGGGAAAAGGGGCAGATTGTTATCCCAAAACAAGCTCGAGAGGTGTTTCACATCCAACCCGGCGATACGTTGGTAGTATTGGGCGACGAAACCAGAGGACTTGCAATTCCTCCGAAAGCCATGTTTGAAAGGTTTTCTCACGCCGTGTTTGAAACCGAAGAAGCCGAATGAATGGAAATGGGAGTATGAACATGACGAACGCAATCGAAATTCGAGGGTTAACCAAACAGTACAAAGGGACGACCGCGGTGGACAACCTAACTCTGGATATTAAAAACGGCGAGTTGTTTTCTCTGCTCGGTATAAACGGAGCAGGAAAGACGACCACTATAAAAATGCTATCCTGTCTTATTCAACCAACCGAGGGCGATGCGTTTTTGCTTGGCCAAAGCATCCAAACGGAAGCCACTGCCGCGAAATCGTTTATTGGCATTTCGCCGCAGGAAACGGCGGTTGCGATGGGGTTGTCGGTAAAAGAAAATCTGGAATTGATGTGCGGTGTGCATGGATTCAGCAAAGACAAAACGCAGCAGAAAATTCGTCAGATGACAGACCTGTTTTCGTTTAACGACATACAGAACCAAAAAGCCGGTAAATTATCCGGCGGTTGGCAACGTCGGCTCAGCATTGCGATGGCGTTAATCGGCGAGCCGCACATTTTGTTTCTGGATGAGCCTACTTTGGGGTTGGATGTGATTGCCCGCAGCGAATTGTGGGATACCATTCGAGCGCTCAAAGGC
>JAZSOY010000064.1:0-8667 GCA_045537155.1 Acutalibacteraceae bacterium | reverse complement strand
GTCAGCGTTACTGGGGTGAACCTATTCCGCTGATATGGTGCGAACACTGCGGATGGGTGCCTGTAAGTGAGGAAGAACTCCCCCTCAGACTTCCCGATTTGGAAGTATACGAGCCTAACGAAAACGGCGAAAGCCCCCTTGCAAATCTTACTGACTGGGTTAACTGCAAGTGTCCCAAGTGTGGGGCACCTGCTCAGCGCGAAACAGATACCATGCCTCAGTGGGCGGGCTCCTCTTGGTATTTCCTGCGGTATTGCGACCCGCATAACACCGAGGCGTTGGCGTCTAAAGAAGCCTTGGACTATTGGATGCCGGTGAACTGGTACAACGGCGGTATGGAGCATACGACGTTGCACTTGTTGTACAGCCGTTTTTGGCATAAGTTTTTGTATGACATCGGCGTGGTGCCGTCGCCCGAACCGTATGCGAAGCGTACCAGCCACGGTATGATTCTCGGCGAAAACGGGGAGAAAATGTCCAAATCGCGCGGCAACGTGGTCAACCCCGACGACATCGTGCGCGAGTACGGTGCGGATACCCTGCGTGTGTATGAGATGTTTATCGGTGACTTTGAAAAGGCGGCCCCGTGGTCGAGCGACAGCATTCGAGGTTCGCATCGGTTCTTGGAGCGTGTTTGGGCACTGTCCGAAAACCTGGTGGAGGGCGATACCATCCGTCCGGAGTTGGAGGGCGCGATACACAAGACCATCCGCAAGGTGACCGAGGATATTGAAAACTTAAAATTTAACACAGCCATTGCGGCGATGATGGCGCTGCTGAACGATTTGACTGCCGCCGGCGGTGCGACCCGTGCCGAATATGCGGTGCTGGTGCAGTTGCTGAATCCGTTTGCACCGCATATCACCGAGGAACTTTGGGAGATGCTCGGCAACAGTGACACGTTGGCGTACGCGCCGTGGCCGGTATTCGACCCTGCCAAATGTGTGGAGAATACCGTGGAAATCGCGGTACAGGTCAACGGAAAAATCCGTGCCCGTATCACGGTAGGTGCCGACGTTCCGGCGGATACGGTGATTGCGGTTGCCAAACAACAAGAACGCGTGGCTCCGGAATTGATGGGTAAGCAACTGCTCAAAGAGTTGTATATCCCGCGCAAACTGGTCAATCTGGTCGTAAAACCGTAATGACAACACGCCTTTTGGATATGAGTCGCACTCTAAAGGACGATAAGGAAAACGAATCAAATACAACAAAAAACTCTCTGCCGGATTTCCGGCAGAGAGTTTTTGGTTATCTGCGAGTTGGTTTTACGTTTGATTCAGGAGTAATGTTGCCGTCAATAGCACCATTTGCGTCTTCAAAAGCTTTAATATTATTTCTGATTAAAACAAGCACTTGACTGTTAACACTTCTACCTTCGTAATCAGCAATGTGTGCGATTTTATTCAACATTTCTTCTTCAATTCTAATTGAAACACTCTTAATAGCCACAAATCCACCTCACAATAAATATATTGTATATTTATTTTAGATGTATTATGTGTTATAATGTTAAAAATGAACACACAGTATATCTATTATATTTTTGAGGGGAAAATTATGAAGAAAAATGTGTGCTGCTTTTTTGGTCACAGAACAATAAACGAAACCGACGATTTGAGAACGAAAATTACCGAAGCCGTTGAAAGACTGATTACGGACGAAAATGTAGACACCTTCTTATTCGGCAGCAAAAGCCAATTCGACAGCCTGTGCCTTGAACTTGTGACCGAAATAAAAGGGAAATACCCACACATAAAACGAGTGTATGTACGGGCAGAATATCCGTATATAAGTGAGCGCTATAAAAAGTATTTATTGGAAAGCTACGAGGATACCTATTACCCCGAAAAGATAATGAACTCAGGCAGAGCATCTTATGTCGAGCGCAACTATGAGATGATAGATAAAAGCCACTATTGCGTTGTCTATTATGACGAACTCAACGTCCCGACTACCCGCAAAAGCGGCACCAAAATTGCCTTGGATTATGCCATAAAGAAATGCAAAAATATCATTATGATATTGTAATGCTTAACAGTTTTTAGGTGTTCCTGACAAGTGATATTTGGGCGCCCCAATATCCTGCTTGTTGCGGTGTGAGGCAAAAATGATTCTTTTAATAGTGATAAGGCGTGTTTTTTACACCAAAACAAAAACGCCGGCCAGTGTATTCGCGTGTTGGCAGGATAACGTTTGCTGAAATCACCGAGGAAATTTTTCCAAAGGTCTTGACGGGATGGGTTTTTTGGTGTATACTCAATGAGTGTCGTTGTAAACATACGAAACGAATAACCCCTGCTATCAGGCGGAGGGAGGGAATAAGAATGTCAGAGGTCAAAGTCAAAGAGAACGAATCTCTGGACAGCGCGTTGCGCCGTTGGAAGAAGTCCTGCGCTCGCTCCGGTGTCCTCGCGGAGGTACGTAAGAGAGAACATTATGAGAAGCCATCCGTGCGTCGTAAGAAGAAGTCCGAGGCGGCTCGCAAGAGAAAGTTCAAATAAGCAAGGAACGGGCTGGAAAGCCCGTTTTTTGTTTCTAAGCGATAAAGAAAGGAGCCGATGTATGGCCTTGTTTTACCCGACGGTGTACCGTGACCGTGTTACCGATATCACGGTGGAGGATGTGCAACAATGGGGCGTGCGAGGCTTGCTGTTGGACGTGGATAATACCCTCACAACGTACGGCAGCTTGCATCTCGCACCGGAAATCGAAGCGTGGTTGCACACCATGCAACGTGCCGGTATCGCGTTAACCGTGGTGTCCAATGCTTTCAATAAGCGCGTGGCACCGTTTTCCCAAAAAATCGGATTGCGGCATATTGCGTTGTCGTGCAAGCCGTCGCCTTTGGGTTTTTGGCGCGCCGCGCGTCGCTTGGGCTTGCCGCGACGGCAATGTGCCGTGGTGGGCGACCAAGTGTTTACGGACATTGTGGGGGCCAATCTCGGCGGATTTCCGTCGGTGTTGTTGACACCGATACGTACCGATAACGAAAAACCGTTTTTGCGATTGCGACGTCGTTGGGAGAAACCGATTCGCCGTCGCGGGGAGGAAAAAGCAAGATGAAAGCACGTTTTGGTCCGGCAGGTAACAGTGACTCCTTTTATGCCGCCGGCAACAAATCCACTTTACAAGCACCGGCGTATCTCCGTGCCATGGGGTTGACAGCCTACGAATACCAATGCGGTCGCGGCGTGCGCGTCACCGAAGACACCGCACGCGCTATGGGCGCAGCGGCGGCACAGTATGATATTCAACTGTCGTTGCACGCGCCGTATTTTATTTCGCTGGCGTCGGCAGAACCCGAAAAGCGGGACAATTCCATTCGGTATATTCTGGAAAGCGCTCGTGCCGTTACCCAGATGGGTGGTAACCGTATTGTGGTGCATCCGGGTGGACTGGGTGGCTTGTCGCGTGCCGATGCGACACAGTTGGCGAGGCAGACACTCGTTCGTGCCCAAGAGGCGCTGGACAGTGAGGGGTTGTCGCAAGTGCACATTTGCCCCGAAACGATGGGGAAAATCAACCAACTGGGCGATTTGGAAGAAGTGTTGTTGTTTTGCAGTATCGACGAACGGTTTTTGCCGTGTGTGGATTTCGGGCATCTCAACAGTCGTACGTTGGGTGGACTCAACAACCGCGAGGCATTTGCCGCGGTGCTTGACCGGTTACAGGAGGCGTTGGGCACCGAACGCGCAGCGGCGTTCCACGCCCATTTTTCTAAGATTGAATACACCAAAGGCGGCGAAAAACGCCATCTCACCTTTGCCGATACGGTATACGGTCCGGAACCGGCACCGTTGATGGCCTTGATTCGGGAGCGTGGGTGGCATCCGACCTTTATTTGTGAATCGGACGGGACACAGGCGGAAGATGCCGCCACGTTACACCAACTGTATGAGGATGAGGATATCGTATGACACGCATCGAACAACTGGCACAACACTTGCCGACGCACACCGCGGCGCTGATTGCGGCACCGCATCATTTGTGTTATTTGACCGGCTATCCGTCAGGGGGAAGTTGGTTGCTCGTCACGTCGGACGGCGCGTACTTTTTCACCGATTTTCGGTACATTGAACTGGCACAACAAACGGTGTCGGGCGCGGAATGTCGCATGGTACGTCGTTTGTCAGAGGACGTACAAGTCGTGTTACAACAACACGCGATTGATACCGTATTATTGGAAGCGGCACACACCACGATGGCGGCATACGCACGTTGGCAACAACAATTATCACCGGTGACGGTGACCGGTAGTGCGGAGTTGGACGCGTGGTTGGTCGACTTACGGCTTGTCAAAACCGAAGACGAAATCCGCAAAGTGGAACAAGCACAAGCCTTGGCCGAAGCCGGATTTGACCACATTTTACCCTACCTGCGCGAGGGGATTACCGAACGCGAAGTGGCATTGGAACTGGAGATGTACATTCGTCGGCAAGGCGCCCAACGGATTGCCTTTGATTTCATTGTGGTGTCGGGTGCAAATGGGTCGCAACCGCACGGAATTCCGTCCGATAAGCCGTTACAACGCGGTGATTTCATTACGATGGATTTCGGCGCGGTGGTGGACGGTTATCACTCGGATATGACGCGCACGGTTGCACTCGGCAAGGTGAGTGGCGAACAGCGCACGGTATATCATATTGTTTTAGCAGCACAACAAGCGGCGCTGTCGGCGGTGCGTGCGGGGTTGCCGTGCGTCGAGGGCGATGCGGCGGCGCGCCGTGTGATTGAGCAGGCCGGTTACGGTGCGTGTTTCGGGCATAGTACCGGACATGGTGTGGGCGTGCAGATTCACGAATCGCCGCGGTTGTCGCCGCGCGCCGACGGGGAACGGTTGCGCGCCGGACAACTGGTGACAGTGGAACCCGGTATTTATGTGGCAGGACGGTTTGGTGTGCGCATTGAGGATATGGTACTCATCACGGAGGACGGATGTCGCAATTTGACGCACACGCCCAAAGAGCTATTGATAGTGTAATATCTGTACACAGCGGCACATATACTGTACCAAATGCAGGGACGGGGTGTGTGCCAATGTTTGTTTTTTCCATAAAAGCCGATAAAAAACAATGTTTGTGGGGGGCTTTTTGCGTGGTAGCGGTGGCGGCAGCGATTGTGGTGTCGGTGTCGTTGCCGGCGGACCGTATGGCGGTCGGGGGACGACCGGTGGAGTGGAAAGCGTCCACCGCGGCAGAGCGTGTCGCGTTATTGGAAGAGCAAGGCTATACGGTGTCAGCCGAGGAGGAACGCGTACAGGAGGTACGCATACCGGACGAACCGGATGCAGTGTTGCAAGAATACGAGGCGTTGCAGGAATCGGCCGGTATGAGTTTGCAAAAATACAGCGGGAAACGCGTCAAGTATTATACGTATGCGGCGCGGGATACCGAAACGGCTGAGACCGTTTGGATACATTTGTATGTGTATCGTGACCGCGTGGTTGCCGGCGATATCACGGCAACCGACCCGGAGGGAACACAAAAAGCATTGTTGTAAAAAGGAGGCGGCGTATGGCACAGCGATTGGACAAATGGATTGCCTCGCAAACCACACACAGCCGCAGTGAAGTCGTACGACTGGTGCGCACGGGGCAGGTGACGGTGGACGGGATTGTCTGCCGCGATGCCGCGCGTAAAATTGAGGAAAGTTGCACGGTGACGGTGGCCGGCAAACCGATACAGTACCAACGGTTTGTGTATTATATGTTGAATAAACCGGCAGGGATTCTGTGTGTTTCGCGCGACCCCAAGGTGCGTACGGTGTTGGATTTGTTGCCCCCTGCGCTACAGCGCAAGGGGCTGTTTCCGGCAGGACGGTTGGACAAGGATACGGTGGGGCTGGTATTGCTTACCGACGACGGCGCCTTAGCGCATCGCCTGACCGCACCGAAACAGGAAATCGTCAAACGGTATCAAGTGCGTTTGGATGGTGCGTTGACCGAAGCGCATTGTCGGCAGTTTGCCGAAAGTATCGTGCTGGCAGACGGTACGCGTTGCCGACCGGCAACACTGACCATTCTGGAAGACGGCGAGTGTCCGTTGGCGGAGATTGGTATCACCGAAGGCCGCTATCACCAGATTAAGCGTATGTTTGGTGTGATTGACCGTGGTGTGGTTTGGCTTAAGCGCATAGCCATCGGGCCGCTGGAATTGGATGCTTCGTTGGCCGAGGGTGAGGCGCGTCCGCTGACGGCAGACGAGTGCTACGAGTTGCGCAAAATGACAAATTTTGTGCAGTATAGATAAAGATTGGGAGAAAACTTTGTGTATTATGGAAATAGTAAAATCGAAAATTATCTGTTAAAATAAGGGAGCATAGTAAATTGCGAGAGAGGGCCTTTCGCAACCGTATTATGAAGAAAAGGTGGAGGTCAACAAATGGCAAGCTTATCTTTGAAAAACATCTACAAAAAGTACGCCGGCGGCGTTGTTGCGGTTTCGGATTTCAATCTGGAAATCAAGGACCAGGAGTTCATTATTCTGGTCGGTCCTTCCGGTTGCGGTAAATCTACCACGTTGCGTATGATTGCCGGTCTGGAAGAAATCACCGGCGGTGAATTGTACATCGGCGACCGTTTGGTTAACGACGTGGCACCGAAAGACCGTGATATCGCGATGGTGTTCCAGAACTACGCTCTGTATCCGCACATGACGGTGTTTGACAACATGGCGTTCGGTTTGAAACTCCGCAAGACCCCGAAAGATGAAATCAAACGTCGCGTGGAAGAAGCGGCGCGCGTGTTGGACATTGCTCACCTGCTTGACAGAAAGCCGGCGGCATTGTCCGGCGGTCAGCGTCAGCGTGTGGCGTTGGGCCGTGCGATTGTGCGTGAGCCGAAGGTCTTCTTGTTGGACGAACCGCTGTCGAACTTGGACGCCAAACTGCGTGCCCAGATGAGAACGGAAATCTCCAAGTTGCACCAGAAACTGGGTACCACTTTCATTTATGTTACCCACGACCAGACCGAAGCTATGACGATGGGCGACCGCATTGTCGTTATGAAGGACGGTTTGATTCAGCAGGTTGACAGCCCGAACAACTTGTATATGTATCCTTGCAATATGTTCGTGGCCGGCTTTATCGGCAGCCCGCAAATGAACTTTGTGGATTGCGTGATTGTTAAGAAGGACGGCAAGTTCTTCGCGGAGTTCGGTTCCGAAGACACCAAGACGCGCAAAGGTATCAAGTATGACATTCCGCTGCCGGAGTCCAAGAACAAGGACGGCATTTTGGAGCAGTATGTCGGCAAGGAAGTCACGATGGGTGTCCGTCCGGAAGACATCCACGACGAAGAGCGTTATATGGATGTACTTGCGGATTGCCGTGTGCGCGCCAAGGTGGAAGTCACCGAGTTGATGGGTGCTGAAATCTTCTTGTATGTCAATGTGGAAGGCACCAACTTGACGGCTCGCGTTGACCCGACCTCGACGGCTCGTCCGGGTGATGAAATCGATATGGTTATCGACAACAACAAGATTCACCTCTTTGACAAAGATACCGAGCAGACCATTTGCAACTAATTACCAATCGAATCTCCCACGCACCAGATGGTGTGTGGGAGATTTTTTATCGGTTGATGAGCGATAAGCCGCGATTTTGCGGTGTCGCCATCGGATTTTTTGCAAAAAAAAGAATATTTTTTGCTTTTTTCTTGAAAAAGTGTGGGAAATTGTGTAAAATGAAAGTGTGTATGTTTTTATACCCCGATTGCTCTTGGTAATTTTGACGAATGAGGAGAATGCACAATGCCGAATCGTTTGTTTCTAGGAATGATTAATCAAATGAAGGATGCCATCGACCGTAAAATCGGTGTGGCGGATGACACGTTCACCATTCTTGCCTGTAGTGATGTCAGTTGTGTGGGTGAGGTGCGTGAGGAGTTAGTGGACGAAACGTTCAGCACGCAAGAACCGTTTGTGATGAACGGGTATACGTATCGTACGTTCGGGCAACAACCCAACGGTGACTTTATGGTGTTCGTGGAAGGCGAGGACGAGCAGGCGTGTCGCTATGCAAATTTAATGGCGATTTCGTTTGCGAACGTCAAACAATACTACGATGAAAAATATGACCGCGGCAGTTTTGTGAAAAATATCATTCTGGATAACATTTTGCCGGGTGACGTGTATTTGAAAGCGCGTGAGTTGCATTTTAACGGCGATGCTACCCGTGTGGTGTTGTTGGTGCATCTGCACGCCCCTACTGAGTTCTCGACGTTTGATGTGATTCAAAACCTGTTCCCGGAGAAAAATCGCGACTTTGTCATCAGCATCAACGAAACCGATATCGCCGTCGTTAAAGAGTTGCGTACGCGCGTGGATTCGCGCGATTTGGAAAAGTTGGCGCAGTCGATTGCCGATACGCTGGGCAGTGAGTTCTATACCCAGGTCAGCGTGGGTATCGGTACACCGGTTGAGGGTATCAAGGAGTTGGCACGTTCTTTCAAGGAGGCACAGATTTCCTTGGAAGTCGGCAAGGTGTTTGATACCGAGAAAAATATCATCAGTTATGAGAATTTGGGCATTGGTCGTCTGATTTATCAACTTCCGACCACCTTGTGCGAAATGTTTCTCTCTGAAGTGTTCAAAAAGAATTCCATTGATGCGCTTGATCAGGAAACCTTGTTCACCATCCAAAAATTCTTTGAGAACAACTTAAACG
>JAZSOY010000105.1:0-5859 GCA_045537155.1 Acutalibacteraceae bacterium | reverse complement strand
ACGTACCGTGCACCGTCTTGGGTTTCAGCGCCGGTGCCGCCGGCGTCACGGTAATGTGTTTCTCCGCACCGTTAGAGTTCAAAAAGTCACGACGAATATCCACGATACGTTTACCGTTCCAGTTCATCACCAGACGCGGTTCAGCACGCACCACGGCTACGGGACACGCTTGCAGATTTTCCGTCGCCGCCAACGCCAAAAAGTTGTCGACATCTTGCGGCTCAACCACTACCGCCATACGCTCTTGCGATTCACTGATGGCGAGTTCTGTGCCGTCCAACCCGTCGTACTTTTTCGGTACGGCGTTCAAATCAATTTCCAGACCGTCTGCCAATTCGCCGATGGCAACCGACACACCGCCGGCGCCGAAATCGTTGCAGCGTTTAATCATCCGACACGCCTGCGGATTGCGGAACAAGCGTTGCAGTTTACGCTCTTCGGGCGCGTTACCCTTTTGCACCTCAGCACCGCAATTTTCGACCGAATGGCTGTCGTGCGCCTTAGACGAACCCGTCGCACCGCCGATACCGTCACGACCGGTACTGCCGCCGAGTAAAATAACCACATCGTCGGGAGCCGGTACTTCGCGGCGAACATTCGCCGCCGGCGCCGCCGCTACCACCGCACCGATTTCCATACGTTTAGCAGCATAACCCGGATGATACAATTCATCCACGATACCGGTCGCCAATCCGATTTGGTTGCCGTAGGACGAGTATCCTGCCGCGGCAGTTGTCACAATCTTGCGTTGCGGAAGTTTGCCGGGAATGGTTTCCGACACCGGTTTCAACGGGTCTGCCGCACCGGTGACACGCATCGCACCGTAAACATACGCACGCCCCGATAACGGGTCACGAATCGCGCCGCCGATGCAGGTCGCCGCACCGCCAAATGGTTCGATTTCGGTGGGATGATTGTGGGTTTCGTTCTTAAACAACAACAGCCACGGTTCGGATTTCCCATCAACATCGACGTTGATTTTCACCGTACAGGCGTTGATTTCTTCGGATTCGTCTAATTTATCTAACTTGCCGTTCACACGCAACCATTTAACCGCCACCGTTGCCAAATCCATCAGACAAATCGGTTTGGTACGTCCCAGTTCACGGCGCACCGCCAAATACTCTTCATAGGTCGATTGCAACAACGCATCCTCAAACTTCACGTCGTCAATCACGGTTAAAAACGTGGTGTGACGGCAGTGGTCCGACCAGTACGTGTCAATCATTCGAATTTCCGTAATGGTGGGGTCGCGTTGCTCCTCGCGAAAATAGGCTTGACAGAACGCAATGTCATCGATATCCATTGCCAACCCATACTCGCGCACAAACGCCTCCAAACCGGTGCGCTCCAATGCGGTAAACCCATGCAGTGTCTGCACTTCGGTCGGAACGGTATAGTCCCGTGCCAGCGTTTCCGGCTTTTCCAACGACGCCTCGCGTGCTTCCACGGGATTGATAACATACTGTTTAATTGCCTGCACGTCCGCCTCGCTCAACGTTCCGTACAGCGCATACACTTTGGCGGTCGCCACCACCGGACGCTCGCCCTGCGACAAAATTTGGATACATTGTGCCGCCGAATCTGCGCGTTGGTCAAATTGACCGGGCAGATATTCCACCGCGAACACCGTCGCACCGGCGAGGTCAACGTCTTCCGACACGGTATCCAACTGTGGTTCGGAAAACACGGTGGTTTTGGCGCGCTCAAACAACTCTGCCGCAATATTGTCGGCATCGTAACGGTTGATGACACGCACCGCTTGTAAACCGGTAATGCCGAGTAATCCATTGACATCGGCCAGCAAGGCACGCGCCTCGTTGGCGAGTGCCGGTTTCTTTTCTACATACACGCGATATACCATTATCGTTCCTCCGTTGCCTTTAAGGCTTTTACACCAATGTCGCGGCGACAATACTTGTTATCAAATGTAATCGTATCTGCCAGACGATATGCTTCTCGAACAGCATCCGCCAGCGTATCCGCCACGGCCGTAACACCCAACACTCGTCCACCATTGGTAACCAATTGTCCGTCGCACAGTGCGGCACCGGCAACATATGTGTTAGCAATGGCGGTGGTCGGGATGTGCAGCGGCAGCCCTTTGTCATACGCCGCCGGATATCCGTGCGATGCCAAAATGACACAGCACGCGTGCTTATCCGCAAATACCACCGGCGTATCCGCTAAGGTTTCGTTGGTTACGGCTTGCATCACGGTCAGCAAATCGCTTTCCAACAGCGGTAATACCACTTGCGTTTCGGGGTCACCAAATCGGCAGTTGTATTCAATGACTTTCGGGCCGTCCGGTGTCAGCATCAATCCAAAATACAGGCATCCCTTGAACGGCCGCCCCTCGGCGTTCATTGCCTGCACGGTGGGAAGAAAAATGCGTTGCATACAGAGTTCCGCTATCTCCGGCGTGTAGTACGGATTGGGAGCAACTGTCCCCATACCACCCGTGTTCAAGCCGGTATCGTTATCTCCGGCACGTTTATGGTCCATAGAGGACACCATCGGCACAATGGTATGTCCGTCGGTAAATGCCAACACCGACACTTCGGGACCGGTCAAAAATTCTTCAATTACCACGCGGTCACCGCTAGCGCCGAACACCTTGTCCTGCATCATAGACCGCACCGCATCACACGCCTCATCGCGTGTGTTGGCAATTACCACACCCTTGCCGAGTGCCAGTCCGTCTGCTTTAATCACGGTGGGGAGCGGCGCGGTTTCCAAATACGCCAGTGCCGCATCCATGGTGTCAAACACCTCGTAGGCGGCGGTAGGAATATGGTAGGTTTTCATCAGTTGTTTCGCAAAAACCTTACTTCCCTCAATGATTGCCGCGTTGGCGCGCGGACCGGAGCAAGGAATCCCGCGTGCTTCTAACGCATCCACCGCACCAAGCGCCAGCGGGTCGTCAGGTGCGACTACCGCATACGCTATCTCGTTCTCCACCGCAAATGCCGTTATCGCTTCAATGTCCTTGGCTCCGATATCCACACACACGGCGTCACCGGCCATACCGGCGTTGCCGGGTAGAGCATAAATCTCTGTTACGGTAGGATTTTCACGCAATTTGCGAATAATGGCGTGCTCACGACCGCCACCACCAACTACCATCAATTTCATAAGGACATGCCTCCTGTCTGTTAGTGGTGGAACAACCGCATACCGGTAAAGGCACACACCATACCGTATTTATCACAGCACGCAATAACCGCGTCGTCGCGAATCGAACCACCCGGCTCGGCAACATACCGTACACCGCTGCGGCGCGCGCGCTCAATGTTATCGCTGAACGGGAAAAAGGCATCCGAAGCCAGCGCGACGTTGTTGATGGTATCGAGATACGCACGGATTTCCGCATCGGTCAGCGGTTCCGGCTGACGCGTGAAATACCGCTGCCACACGCCATCGGCACACACGTCTTCTTCATTGCGGTTGATATAGCCGTCAATGACGTTGTCACGGTCGGGACGTGCCAATCCCTCGCGGAACGGCAATGCCAATACCTTTTCGTGTTGACGCAAGAACCACGTATCGGCTTTGGTGCCTGCCAAACGCGTACAATGAATCCGCGATTGCTGACCGGCGCCCACACCGATTGCCTGACCATCCACCGCATAGCACACGGAATTGGATTGGGTATATTTGAGCGTAATCAATGCCACAATCAAGTCGCGTGCGGCATCGTCGGGCAATACCTTTTCGGCGGTGACGATGGTATCCAGCAACGCGCGGTCGATGCGGAAGTTGTTGCGCCCTTGCTCAAAGGTGATACCAAACACCTGCTTATGTTCTACCTCGGCCGGTACATACGCGGGGTCAATCTGTACCACGTTGTAACCGCCCTTGCGTTTCTTTTTAAGAATTTCCAACGCTTCCGGCTCGTATCCGGGGGCAATTACGCCGTCCGAAACCTCACGCGCAATCAGTTTGGCGGTGGTGACATCACACACATCCGACAGCGCCACCCAGTCACCAAAGGAACACATCCGGTCGGTGCCGCGTGCCCGCGCATACGCACACGCCAACGGCGACGCATCCAACTCCGGCACATCGTCCACAAAACACGCTTTTTTCAGGGTGTCGGACAACGGCAATCCCACCGCCGCCGATGTCGGGCTGACATGTTTGAAAGACGTCGCGGCAGGCAGACCCAACACATCCTTGAGTTCACGCACCAACTGCCAACTGTTAAACGCATCCAAAAAATTAATGAATCCGGGTTTGCCGTTCAAAATGGTAATCGGCAGGTCACCCCCGTCGTGCATAAAAATCTTTGACGGCTTTTGGTTGGGGTTGCAACCGTATTTCAATGCCAGTTCTTTCATACTTAACATCCTTCCGCTTTCATGGTACATCGGTTTACTTATTCTTATTAATGATAATCTCCGTGGGTTCGCCGCCGTCCAACGGTACGGTGCGAACAAACAAAGATACTTTATTTTCCTCGTTGAGGTTGTCCCACACCAGTGCCGCTAATTCCTCGGCGGTGTTCGGGAGCGCAATTTCTTCCGGCTCACCGTAGAACGAGGGAATAGGGTTTCCGTCGCACTTGTAGGTGTGGATGAAATGCCCGATACCGGCTTCCGGCGCGGCATATTCATAGAAAAACCGTTGGCACGCCTCGGGGCGGCCGTTAGCGGATTTCAAAATCGACAAGTGGTAGGAAAATGTCTGCTGCGGGAAGCAATAGTAACAAATACCGGATATGCGAGGCGTATAATTCGGGGCGTCGGGTTCAAATTCACGTAGGCGTAACGCCTCCGCAAAATCACCACCGGCACACAGCGTATCATACACCGTATTGGTTTGGTCACCGTTAGTGATGATATCAACATTGCCGCCCTTCGCCGACAAATACGGATTGTAGATAATCAAGCGAGGGTCGGATACCTTCGATTCGTCAAATGCCTTGGTTCGCATACCGCCGTCAAAACGTTCGAACACTCGATTGCGGCTGTTCTCACTGCGTCCCATAATAAAATAAGCGAACATCGCCTGCTTGCCATCCGCGGACTTTCCTAACACGATGCCGCGGCCGGGATAACTGTTCTCCGACAGCAGGGTTTTCAAATCATACAATGCCATACCACTTACTCCTTTATTGCAATCGTTCCCGGCACACCTGCTCCACAGCGGCCGGCAGAATTTTCCACTCGGCCAACCGCATCACCCGTTTTTGCAGGGTTTCAGGGGTATCGTCCGGGCGAATGTTCACCGCTTTTTGCAAAATAATCTCGCCACCGTCCGGCACTTCGTTGACAAAATGCACCGTCGCACCGGTGACTTTGACGCCATACGCTAATGCGGCTTCATGCACGTGTAATCCGTAAAAACTCTTGCCGCAAAACGACGGAATGAGCGACGGATGCACGTTGAGAATCCGACGCGGATACCGACCGGTAAACGATTCACTGAGAATCGCCATAAAACCGGCCAACACAATGATGTCCACGCGGTATTCGTCCAACAAATCGTGTAACCGTTGTTCAAAACTCTCGGCAGAGCCGCACTCTTTTTTTAACACCACGGCGGTATCAATGCCGGCATTTTTGGCGCGCGTCAACGCATACGCATCGGCACGGTTGGCAATCACCAACACCAGTTCGCCCGACGGCAACTGCCCCGCGTTGGCGGCATCAATCAATGCCTGCAAATTGGTGCCGCCGCCGGACACCAATACGGCGATGCGTTGGCGGCTCATACCATCGTTACCTTGTCGTCGGCACGCACAATGTCACCGATGACATACGCCTCTTCACCCTGCTCACGCAGGAGCGCCAACGCGGTATCCACTTCCTCTGCCGGCACCACGATGCTCATACCCACACCCATATTAAAGGTGTT
>JAZSOY010000093.1:0-2764 GCA_045537155.1 Acutalibacteraceae bacterium | reverse complement strand
TTTATGGCATACAACGCCGTGACCACGGCGTTTTCGCGGTATTGCGTCAATCGACTCAACATTGACCTTTCGACCTCGTCCAGTTACCTGCTCACCGCGACCATTGCGGCGATTGCGGCGTTTTTACCGCTGGGTTTTCTGTCGCGCAAACTCGGACGAAAAGCCACGGTCTTATTGGGTGTGGCGCTGATGACGGTGTGTTACGCGGTAGCAATGTTTATCACGTCGGCTACCCCGATACTGTCGGTATTGTTTGCGTTGGTGGGTGTTGGTTGGGCTGCTATCAATGTCAACTCGTTTCCGATGGTGGTCGAGATGTGCAAGGGCGGTGACGTCGGTAAATATACCGGTTTGTACTACACATTTTCGATGGCGGCGCAAATCACCACGCCGCTGTTGTCGGGTTGGTTGATTGATTCGCTGGGATTTGGGTATGCGGTGTTGTTTCCGTATGCGGTGGTGTTCTCAGCGCTATCGTTTGTGACGATGCTGTTTGTGCGTCACGGTAATGCCGTAAAGGAGACGGTGTAATGGGATGGTATATTGCGCTCGGTGTGGTTGCCGTGCTCGTCGTTCTATTTTTCTTTTTGCAATTTCCGGCGTGGCGTCGCCATACGGCGCGTGAGGAAATGCGCGGACGCTTGATTGCACATCGCGGATTGCACGGCCTACAACCGGATACACCGGAAAATTCGTTGGCGGCGTGTGCGGAGGCGATTGCCGCCGGCTATGCGATTGAAATTGATATTCATATTACTGCCGATGGGGAAGTGGTGGTGTTTCACGACGATAATTTGCGTCGGATGTGCGGCGTAGATGCGGTGATAGAAACCAAGACGTTGGCTGAACTGAAAACGTTGCGCTTAGCGGATACCGATTGGCAGATTCCCACCTTACAGGAGTGCTTAGCGGTGGTCGACGGGCAGGTGCCGCTGATGATTGAATTCAAAAGTCGGCCGGGCGTCGGTTGCAAACGATTGTGCCGCGCCGCGGATGCGATTTTGCGCCGTTACACCGGCACGTACTGGATACAGTCGTTCTATCCGCCGGTGTTGTATTGGTATCGTCGCCACCATCGAGAAGTGTGCCGCGGTCAGTTGGCTGAACCGTTTACCGGTGATAAATTGTATATGCGCCTGCTCGGTAATCTGTTTTTTAACGGTTTGGCACGTCCGGATTTTGTGTCGTATGGTCATTTCGGCGCCGACAATCTGTTTCGCCGCCTAAATACCCGATTGGGAGCGTTCCCC
This sequence comes from Acutalibacteraceae bacterium, assembly GCA_045537155.1. GTDB lineage: Bacteria > Bacillota > Clostridia > Oscillospirales > Acutalibacteraceae > RGIG3009. Next base: position 1,514 of record JAZSOY010000093.1, on the reverse strand, counting down.
GTAGGCTGGACGTTCCGCACGCAAGAAGAACTGGATGCCCACCGCGACGACTTTGAAACGTATATTTTCGAGGGGTTTATTCCGCGTGAGCCGTAAATGGGTGATAGGAGGGATTATATGCCAACGTGGCACGTAGTTGCCCGTATACATAATGACTATACCGAAAAATTCGGTATTCCGCGACAAAGTGGGTTAGTGCCGGAGGTCGTGTCACGCATTGTGTTTGAACCGGCCTATCGCAACCGCGAAGCATTGCGCGGTATTGAAGAATTCTCACACTTGTGGTTGCTGTGGCAGTTTTCCGAGAGTGAGCGCGAGGGATGGAGTCCTACCGTGCGGCCGCCGCGTTTGGGTGGTAACCGTCGTGTCGGCGTGTTTGCCACGCGTTCGCCGTTTCGTCCCAATCCCATTGGGTTGTCGTCGGTCACTTTGTTGGGTGTCGAGGAAACCCGGGATTGCGGATTGGTGTTGCGTGTCGGTGGCGCGGATTTGAAAGACGGCACGCCGATTTTGGATATTAAACCGTATCTCGCCTATACCGACGCACATCCCGATGCCATCGGCGGATTTGCCGACCGGTTTGTGAACTATGCGCTGACGGTAGAGTTTCCCGAATCGTTGGCGAACCAAGTTGCCCCCGACCAACGTGCTGCGTTGACGGCGTTGCTGCGGCAAGACCCTCGGCCGTCGTATCAGCACGATGCCACGCGCGAATACGCGGTGACATTTGGTGAGTATACGGTACGTTTCCGTGTCGTGGATGACACCTTGACGGTTACCGCTGTCGAATGAAAAAAGCACCGCCGGCGGCGGTGCTTGGGGTTCGGTGTTATTCCTCGTCTTCAATCAAAACAATATCCTCGTCATCCACTTCAGCCAGTTGGATACTCTCCACGGTTTCCGAAATGCTTTGCAATACGTCGTCGCGTTGTTCTTCGCCCAACAGACGGAAATACAGCAACAACAACTGCTCATCGTGGTTCAGTGCGGTGATATTATCCGGTAATAACGCGTTGTCGGACACGATGGGCGCTTTGTCATTTGGCGACTCCGCGTCGTCAAACAAACACACCGGCTGGGATACCCCGCCGAGCAATGCATCCAGCGGCAAGCACATAATGGAGGCCAACCGGCACAACTTGGTCATCGACGGAAACAATCGACCGGATTCGTAATACGACAAGGTGGAACGGTCAATGCCCATAGCCAATGCCATGGTATCTTGTGTTATGCCACAGAGCGAGCGCACGTTATGCAGACGTTCGCCAAAGGCTACCATTTCTTCGTGTTGAATCATACCGATACCTCATACTGTTAATCTTACTTCTCAGTAAACCACAAAATCTGAGATTTTGCAAGAAAAAATCGAAATGTTCCTAAATTTCTCTTGACGCGTACCGCGAACTTTGATATAATACAAGCACTGTTTATGCTACCGTGGCTCAGCAGGTAGAGCAGCTCACTCGTAATGAGCAGGTCGTCCGTTCGAATCGGATCGGTAGCTCCAAAAAATC
>JAZSOY010000191.1:0-2022 GCA_045537155.1 Acutalibacteraceae bacterium | reverse complement strand
ATAGTACGCGCCGAATCCTAAACAAGCAGTGGTGAGAAGGCTGCCTTGTGTCTATATAAGAAAATTTTACAGCGCGGCGTTGACTTATGTTTTGCTGTGTGTTATAATAACCGTAACATTCAATGTTGGGGGTAAACGGATATGAAACGTATTCAAACGCTGGATACTAAAAACCTGTGCGACAGCGCGAAACACGGCGGTTGCGGCGAATGCCAGACGTCTTGCCAGTCGGCGTGCAAAACCAGTTGCGGCATTGCCAATCAGCAGTGCGAAAACAAGCAGGATAAGTAATCCAATTGGTCGGTTGACACAAAAGCCGCGGTACTGCTGATGCATACCGTGGTTTTTTACTGCCGACTCTTGGGGAGGAATAATCAATGATTCATGGCTATCAACTCGGTGGGTTCAATATCGTGCTGGATGTGTATTCCGGCGCCGTACACGTGGTGGACGAAGTCGCTTACGATATGATTATGGCGTTTTGCGAACAACCGCGAGAGGCTTTGTTGACCGCATTGGCGGAAAAATATCACGGGCGCGACGAGGTGACGCGGGCGGAACTTGAGGAGTGCTATGACCAAATTGTCGCGTTGCAACAGGCCGGCAAATTGTTTGCACCGGATACGTTTTCGAGCATGGCGGGACAACTGAAAGATACCTCGCGCGGCGTAATCAAGGCATTGTGTCTGCACGTGGCGCACACGTGCAATCTCAACTGTGCGTATTGTTTTGCCAGTCAGGGGAAATACCACGGCGACCGTGCGCTGATGAGTCTGGATGTCGGCAAACGTGCGCTGGATTTTCTCATTGAACATTCTGCCGGACGTACCAATTTGGAAGTGGATTTTTTCGGCGGTGAGCCGCTGATGAATTTTGATATGATTCGGGAACTGGTGGCGTATGCGCGTCAACGTGAAAAGGAAAGCGGCAAGCGTTTTCGGTTCACCTTGACGACCAACGGGGTGTTGGTGGACGACGAGGTGATTGCGTTTGCCAACCGCGAAATGAGCAACGTTGTGCTCAGTCTGGACGGCAGAAAAGAGGTACACGACCGCTACCGTGTTGACCATACCGGTCGCGGTAGTTGGGATGCCATTGTGCCGAAGTTTCAGGAATTTGTGAAACAACGGGGCAATAAAAACTACTATATGCGCGGCACCTTTACCCACGCCAATCCCGATTTTTTGAAAGACATTGAGGAAATGCTGTCGCTCGGATTTACCGAACTCAGTATGGAGCCGGTCGTGTGTGCGCCGGACGATGAGGCGGCATTGACAGACGCCGATTTGCCGGTGGTGATGCAACAGTATGAACAGTTGGCAGAATTGATGTTGCGCCGTCACCACGAGGGTGCGCCGTTTACGTTCTATCATTATATGATTGACTTGAAAGGCGGCCCGTGTATCTATAAACGGTTGTCGGGTTGCGGTTCGGGAACAGAGTATATGGCGGTCACACCGTGGGGCGATTTGTATCCTTGTCATCAGTTTGTGGGTGAGGAGGCGTTTAAGCTCGGTAACATCTGGGACGGTGTGACAAACCACAAAATGCAGGATGAGTTTGCGGCGTGCAATGTGTATACACGACCGGAATGTCAAGATTGTTGGGCAAAACTGTATTGTTCCGGCGGTTGTGCTGCAAATACCTATCACGCGACCGGTTCCATCGGTGGTGTGTATGCCGCCGGTTGCGACCTGTTCCGTAAACGCATGGAATGTGCGATTATGGTGGAAGTCGCCAAAACGATAGGGGACAGTGCGGAATGAAAACGCCACTTTGTGATTTTGTACGCGAATATGTCAACCATGCGCCGCTACGATTACATATGCCGGGGCACAAAGGAAACGGTGCGCTCGGTGTGGAGGCACAAGACATCACCGAGATTGACGGCGCCGATGTGTTGTACCATGCCCAGGGCGTGATTGCCGAGAGTGAGGCTAACGCGGCGGCCTTGTTCGGTGCTGCCAAAACGGTGTATTCCGCTGAGGGTTCGTCGCTAAGTCGGAGGCCCAAGCGGTCTTA
>JAZSOY010000063.1:0-8652 GCA_045537155.1 Acutalibacteraceae bacterium | reverse complement strand
GGATGAGGCGACCTCGTCTTTGGATTCCATCTCCGAGAGCCACATCCAAGATGCTATTCGCCCACTGCTGAAAAACCGCACCTCTTTAGTGGTAGCACACCGCCTATCCACTATTTTATCCTCGGATGAAATTTTGGTGGTGGAGAACGGCACCATTGTCGGTCGCGGCCCTCATAAACAACTGCTGGAGGACAGCGCACGGTATCGGGAATTGTATGAAACCCAATTTCTGCGCCCTTTGCAGGAAACCGAACAACAATAAAGCAATGCCCGAACCGATACACGGTTCGGGCATTGGTGGTTATTCTCGGATTAAGCCGGTGGTACAGTCTGCACCGCAAGGGAGCGGTTTCGCAAACCCCAACCCATATAGGTCAGTGGCACGGTTTTCGAGTTCCCAGAGTGCTTGACACGCAGCATTAAGTTTCGGTACTTGTGCCGCACGGTACAACAGCGGTACGGTGGGTTTGGCGGCGGATAACACTTCCTTACCGCGCTCATTGGCGGCGAGTATTCGTATGTAGGGCGGCTGCGTGGCGGCGTACCCTGCAGGAATACCGAGATACGCAGACCAAATTAAGCGACGTACACGTGTTAAGGGATACCGACGCGTTTTAATTGCGTCCTCTAATTCTTTGAGTGAGCGTGCCGTACGAATGGCAGCATAAACGCGATTTTCCAGTCCCTCAGAAATGCCGGGCAACTCGCGCAGTTGTGCCGGCGTTCGTTGTCGTAGGGCGGAAAGTACGGCCCGTTCCAGATACTTGGCATCCGCCGGAACGCGCTCTTTCTGTGCCGCTTCGGACAGTACCGCCGAACACGCCGATGGCATATACGGCAAGGCGTTGATTAACCGGTCGGAGTGAAGCAAATTTCGCAGATACGTAGCCGAAGCCGTATCGCCGATGGGGGCTAAACTATCGTGCTCACAGCCGTGCCGCTGGATGGTAAAGGGGCGAATAGGACTGTCTAACCGCTGTAAGGCTTTGAGGTATTCAATCCCTAAGGTGTTGTTGGGAGTGGCCAGTACCGCGGCCGTTGCTTCGCCGCCGATTTCGGTCAACGCTTTTTGTTGCGCTTCGGGCAAGGCGATTCCCATCCCCATAAAATATTTTAATAGGGTGGAAAACCGCGGAGTATCCATCAGCGTAACGACTTTTTCCAACGGTGCAAGCGCGCCGATTTCGCTGCCGAAACTGAGGTAGTTTACGCATCCCAAGGAATTCAGCAGCGACACGGCACCGTAAGCAAACCCCTCTGCCGACGACAAACACCACGGCACCGGCAGTTCAATCACCAAATCGGCACCGCCGGCCAAGGCGGCACGTGCGCGGTCAAACTTCGGCAGAATGGCCGGTTCACCGCGTTGCACAAAACTGCCGCTCATCACCGCGACAATATGGGTGGCTTCGCAACCGCCGTTGCGTTCTCTGGTTTTTTCCAAATGGTGAGCATGCCCGTTATGGAACGGGTTGTATTCCGCCACTACGCCGGCAATACGCATACACAACACCTCCATGCTTTTTTTCAAAAAGCCTTGAAAAATTTTCCGTTTCGTACTATTATAGTATACGGTATTTTATTGCAAAAATCAATATAGGGAATAGGAGCGCAGGCAATATGAAAATTTTAGTTATCAATGCAGGTAGTTCTTCGTTGAAATATCAGTTGATTGATATGGACGGCGAGCAGGTGGTTGCCAAGGGTTTGTGTGAGCGTATTGGAATTGACGGTCGTTTTACGCATAAAACGGGTGACGGACGTGTGTTCCAACACGATGTGGCGATGCCGGACCACGCTACGGCGTTTGAGCAGGTGAAGAAGGCTCTTACCGAGGGTGAGGGCAAAGTGGTGAACGACTTGTCGGAGATTGCGGCTATCGGTCACCGTGTGGTGCAGGGCGGCGCGAAGTACGACCGTTCTGTCCGTATCGACGAGGAAGTGTTGCAGGCGGTGCGCGAGTATTCGCTGTTGGCGCCTCTGCATAATCCGGCCTGCTTAAAAGGCATTGAAGCGGCTACCGAGGCCTTCGGTACAGAGATTCCGCAGGTAGCGGTTTTTGATACAGCATTTCATCAAACGATGCCCGAAGTGGCGTATTTATGGGGCTTGCCGTATGAGTATTATGAAAAATACGGCGTGCGTCGCTATGGTTATCACGGTACCTCCCACCGTTTTGTGTCTAAGCGTTGTTGTGAGTTGCTCGGCAAACCGGACGGTAAGGGTACGCGTATCATCACGTGCCACTTGGGCAATGGTTCGTCATTGGCGGCTCTCCGCGACGGCAAAGTAATCGATACGACCATGGGCTTGACACCGTTGGATGGGTTCTTGATGGGTACCCGTTGCGGTGCGGTTGACCCCTCGGTTGTGACGTTCTTGATGGAAAAAGAGGGCTTGACACCCGACGAAATGGATGCCGTGATGAATAAAAAATCCGGTATGTTGGGTGTGTCCGGTGTGTCCAGCGACGACCGTGACATCGCGGCCGCCATGGCAGAGGGCAATACGCGCGCGCAACTTGCTTGGAGTTTGCGTAGCTATCAGATTTTGAAATACATCGGTGGCTACGTAGCGGCATTGGGCGGCTTGGATGCTATCGTCTTTACCGCCGGTATCGGTGAGAATCAAGATACCTTACGCGCCGAATTGCTGGAAGGATTGGCGTATATGGGTGTTAAACTGGATGCCGAAGCCAATCAGGTGCGCGGTAAAGAACAGGAAATCACCACCAAAGACTCCACGGTACGTGCGTTTGTTATTCCGACCAACGAGGAATTGGTTATTGCACGGGATACGATGGAGCTGATTTGATAACACATAAAAAAGCAGGGCCGCCGGATACCCTATCCGGAGCCCTGCTTTTGTTGATAGTATCAGCGGTCTGACGTGTCTTCCATAATGGGTTCCTTGCGGCGAAACAGCAAGGTGATACACCAGATGCCTGCCAATGCGACCAGTGTATAAATTACACGGCTGATGGGGCCGCTTTGGCCGCCGAAAATCCACGCAACCGTATCGAACTGAAACAGTCCGATGCCGCCCCAGTTCAGCGCACCGATAATGACTAAAATCAAGGCTATGGTATCCATAAGGTCGTCCCTCCTTGTGATGAATTTCGTCTTTTTGATAATGATTTGCTTTCGCAACAGTAGTATGAACCACGTGACGCCAGGATATTCATTCGAAATGATATTCTTATCGAATCGCCGCGAAATATTTACAAATCTTTCATACACTGCGCCGTGAAATTTTGTATCATACTAAAGGTGAGAATTTGTATGTTTGGTTATATTAAGACCTATCAGCCGGAATTGAAAATGGGTGAATTTGAGCAATATCGCGGTGTGTATTGTGCGTTGTGTCGCCGTTTAGGAAAACGGTATGGTTGTACGGCGCAAATGACGCTGAGTTATGATATGACATTTTTGGTGTTGCTTCAGATGGCGCTGGCGGAGGAGTGTGTCGGGTTTCACAAAACACGATGCCCGTATAATCCATTGAAAAAGCGCACCTGTTGCGCGGACAGTCCGGCACTGGACCGCTGTGCCGATGCCTCGGTTTTGTTGGTATATCATAAAACGTTGGATACGATTGCCGACAGTCGTTTGTTGAAACGCACGGCGGCACGGGTAGCGTTGTGGCCGGCATCGCATCATCGGCGTCGTGCCGCCGGTTACGAACCGGAGATGGATGCACAGATGGCGGCCTATACCACAGCGCAAGCCGCGGTGGAGGCAACGAAAACGGTATCGACCGATGCCGCAGCCGAACCAACGGCAACGTTGTTGTCTTATTTGTGCACGTTAGCAGCGCACTCAGACGCCGAGCGTGAAGCGTTATCCCGCTTAGGGTACTGCGTCGGACGTTGGATATATTTGATGGACGCGGCCGATGACTTGACAAGCGATAACCGCACCGGCAACTATAACCCGTTGCTGGAGAGTCAACGCGGCATCGTACTGACAGAGGAAGCATTGGCAGAGTGCCGTGAGCGTGTGCGGTTGTCGCTGAATGCGTCGTTGGCAGAATGTCAGGCAGCGTATGAACAGTTGAAAATTCACCGTTTTGACGGTATATTGCGTAACATTTTGGAGTGGGGTATGCCACAAGTTCAGCAACAAGTGTTGGACGGCACATTCCATCAAAAAAGCAGGAGGGCAAAAGCATGAAAAATCCATACGAGGTGTTGGGTGTTTCTCCCAACGCGACCGATGACGAGGTCAAGAATGCGTATCGCGAGTTGGCACGCAAATATCATCCCGACCATTACGATGATAATCCTTTATCGGACCTTGCCAAAGAAAAAATGCAGGAAATCAATGAAGCCTATGATGCCATTATTCGTCAGCGGCGTGACGGCGGAGGACGTGCATATACCGGCGGTGCGACGGGCGGTTCGCCGTATACCGACATTCGCAACTTGATTCGCACCGGACGAACGATAGATGCTGAAACCTTGTTGGACGGCATACCGGCTCCGTCGCGCGATGCCGAATGGTATTTTTTGAAAGGAAGCGTGCTGTACAAAAAAGGGTGGTTGGATGAGGCGTATAACCACTTTTCTACCGCCACGCGCATGGACCCCGGTAACGCAGAATACCGCGCGGCGTACAACCAACTGGAACGCCAACGCCGTACCGGTGCGTATCGTGCTCCCGGTGCCCCGGGCGGCGGGTGCTCCGGCTGTGATATGTGCAGTAGTTTGCTGTGTGCTGATTGCTGTTGTGAATGTATGGGCGGCGACTTGATTCGCTGTTGCTGATAACTGTGAAGGATGTGTTGTCCGTGAAACGTACAGCGCGGATTGCGTGGTGCGGTATGATGGGGGCATTGGCCTCGGTGTGTTTACTGTTGACCGTATTTCCCTTTGCCACCTATGCACTGCCGGCACTGGCATCGGTTTTTTTGCTGCCGGTTGTGATTGAATGTGGCCGGCGTTGGGCGGTCGCGGTGTATGCGGTCGTATCCGTGCTTTCTTTTCTCATTGCACCGGATATGGAAGCACGGATGTTGTTTGTATTGTTTTTCGGCTATTACCCCATTGTGAAGTCGTGGACCGAGTCCCACTGCCGTCGCGTGACCGAATGGGTGTGCAAGTTGGGTGTGTTCAATGTTGCTGTGGTGGCCGCCTATGCGATTCTGTCGGCGGTCGGCTTTTCATTGGAAGTCTTTGCCGTTTCGGGTATTGCGTTGCCGTTGGGCGTTTTCTTATTCATATTTTTACTACTCGGCAACGTCGTATTTGTTTTGTATGATATCGCCTTAACACGATTACTTCCTCTATATTTCGGGCGATTTCGTCCGCTGTTTTTGCGGATGTTTCGATAAAGAAATCTTGCTTTTTTCGCGAAAACACGGTATAATTACTTGACTAAAAAATCACGTTACCGAAAGGCTTGTGATGACGTTGAAAATTGATTTGATTGCCCATATTACGCAACAGATGCCGAGTTTTTCTAAAGGACAACGGCTCATTGCCGCGTATATTTTAGAACACTACGATACCGCGGCGTTTATGACCGCTAACGTATTGGGTGACGCTGTTGGCGTCAGCGAATCGACGGTAGTGCGGTTTGCGACCGAATTGGGTTTTTCGGGTTATCCGCGTTTACAGAAAGCCATGCAGGAATTGGTACGCAGTAAACTGACCAGTGTTCAACGTGTCGATGTTACGCGTGCCCGTATGCGTGATGATGAGGTACTGGAAAACGTGATGTCGTACGATATGGCAAACATTCGTCAGACATTGGCAGAAATAGAACCGCAAACGTTTCATCAAGCCGTGAATGCGCTTGTGGGCGCGAAACGGGTGTATGTGTTGGGCGCCGGTAGTTGCCGCGCGCTGGCCAATTTTTTAGCCTATTATCTTAAATTGCTGTTGCCCGATGTGCGATTGGTTTCCACATCCAGCGAAACGGAAATTCTGGAAGAGATGTTTCATATTGGGCCGGAGGATGCCGTCGTAGGATTGAGTTTTCCGCGGTATTCCAGTAAGGCGGTGAAAGCCGTTCACTTTGCGCATACGCGTGGAGCACAAGTGGTTGCGATTACCGACAGTCAGCGTTCGCCGATTTCGGATTTTGCCAATTATTTGTTATTGGCACACAGCGATATGGCAACGATTGTCGATTCGTTGGTCGCTCCCCTCAGCATCATCAATGCACTGGTGGTGGCGATTTCGCTGAAACGCATCGACGACAATCGCGATACCCTCCGCGAATTGGAAGAATTGTGGGCAACCTACCACGTATATCAGCATACGGACAAAAGCCAGGGAGCGGTGTCTGCTGATGAGTGAGCCGTTACACATTGTGGTTGTCGGTGCGGGGGCGGCAGGTTTGATGGCCGCCGGTCGCGCGGCACGGCGCGGATACCGTGTGACGATTGTGGAACGCAACAACCGTCCGGCACGGAAAGTGATGATTACCGGCAAAGGACGGTGTAACGTTACCAACAACAGTACACCGGCGGATTGTGTGGCCAATACCGTGGGAAACGGTCGTTTCCTGTACAGTGCCTTTTCGGCGTTCTCACCGCAGGATACGATGGCGTTTTTTACCGAATGGGGTGTACCGCTGAAAACCGAGCGAGGCAATCGCGTTTTTCCGGTATCGGACAAGGCGGTGGATATCGTGGACGCTTTGGTGCGGTACGCGCGTGTTGGTGGGACGCGATTTGTAACCGGTCGGGTGACGAATCTGTTGATTGAGGACGGCGTGTGTTGCGGTGTGGCGTTGGAGGACGGAACCACGTTGTCGGCGTACGGCGTGATTGTGTGTACCGGCGGTTGCTCGTATCCCCGTACCGGTTCGACAGGAGACGGGTATGCCTTGGCGCGTCAGGCGGGGCACACCATCGTGTCGCCACGGCCATCGTTGGTGCCGTTGGCCATTCGCGAATCGGTATGCGGTGAGATGCAGGGATTATCGTTGCGAAATTGTACGTTGACGGCCGAGGATACCCAAACCGGCAAAACGGTGTTTCGCGAGATGGGCGAGATGTTGTTCACCCATTTCGGTGTGTCAGGGCCTTTGGTTCTGAGCGCCGCAGCGCATCTACGTGATATGGCACCCGGTCGTTACCGCTTGTCGTTGGACTTCAAACCGGCATTGACTGCGGAGCAAGTGGACGCACGGTTGATGCGCGAAATGGAGGCACAACCGCGGATTTGTGTCGGCAATATGATGGCGTCGTTGTTGCCGCGTTCCTTGATTTCACCGGTGTTGCAGGCGGCGTCTGTGGCAGGGGAAACGAAGTGTCATTCGTTGTCGCGTGAGGAGCGTCACCGTTTGGGAACGGTGCTGAAGGATTTTCGTTTGACAGTCGATGGTTTTCGCCCGTGGGAAGAGGCGATTATCACGGCCGGTGGTGTCAGCACGCGGGAACTTAACAGCAAAACGATGGCATCGCGGTTGGTGAGCGGATTGTCGTTTGCCGGTGAAGTGATTGATGTCGATGCCTATACCGGCGGTTTTAATTTGCAGATTGCTTTTTCTACCGGCGCTGCAGCCGGTGACTATATTTAACACAGTGAGGATGTAGAGGAAATGACAACCAGAACAACCGTGGCTGTCGCTATTGACGGTCCTTCCGGCGCCGGAAAGAGCACGATTTCACGTGCGTTGGCGGCCGACCTTGGGTTTGTCTATGTGGATACCGGTGCGCTGTATCGTGCGGTTGGGTTGGCGGTGCTCGGCCAACACATCGACCCACGCGATGAAGCGCGTGTCGTGCCTTTGCTTGCACAACTGGAGGTCGCACTTCGTTATGTTGACGGCGCACAGCGTGTCTTTCTTAACGGGGAAGATGTGAGTGATAAAATCCGTACGCCGGAAGTGTCGATGGCGGCGTCGGCCGTGTCCGCATTACCACCGGTGCGGCAATTCTTGTTTGAATTACAGCAGGACACCGCTCGCCATCAAAACGTGATTATGGATGGACGCGATATCGGCACGGTGGTATTGCCGTTTGCCGACGTTAAGATTTTTTTGACCGCTTCCGTGGAAGACCGTGCCCAACGTCGATACGACGAACTGTTACAAAAGGGTATGACGGTCACCTATGAGGACGTACTGAAAGATATGCAAGAGCGTGATTATAACGATTCTCACCGTGCTGCCGCGCCGTTGCGTCCGGCAGAGGATGCCATTACGGTAGACACCAGCGGCAACACATTAGAGCAGTCCATCACGCTGCTGAAAACACTGGTAACGGAACGCCTGAAAGGATGACGAGGGAGTTATGTGGCTGGGACGCTTTTTAATTCGGTTGCTGACACCCGTCGTACGTCTGTTTCTGCGCGTACGCGTCATCGGTCAGGAAAATCTGCCACCGGAAGGGGAACCGTTGGTACTGTGCTGCAATCATATCTCCAACTGGGACCCCGTTTTTTTATTGGTGGCACAACCGAAACGCCATATTCATTTTATGGCAAAGGCGGAACTGTTTAAAAACCGGTTATTCACGTGGTTTCTGGGAAAACAGCTGGGTGCCTTTGCTGTGCAACGCGGTACCGGAGATACCCATGCGATGGACACTGCCAAGCAGTTGGTGAGAGAGGGTAACATTATGGGGATTTTTCCCGAGGGAACGCGTTCGCGTACCGGCGAATTGTTGCGCGGCAAATCCGGCGCGGCTGTTATTGTGGCA
>JAZSOY010000025.1:0-2133 GCA_045537155.1 Acutalibacteraceae bacterium | reverse complement strand
ACCTGCGGCGTCGGGTGCGATTGCGACCGCTATGTGGAATTCTGGAACAACGTGTTCACCCAGTTTGACAATGACGGTAACGGCAACTACACGCCGTTGGAGCACCCGAATATTGATACCGGTATGGGCTTGGAACGTCTGGCGTGCATCCTGCAAGGGGTGGCGAACCTCTTTGAAGTGGATACCGTTCAGAACATTATGAAACACATCAGCCGCATTGCCGGTGTCGCATACGGCGACAACGAAAAAACCGATGTGTCCCTGCGTGTCATTACCGACCACATTCGTTCCACCACCTTTATGATTGGCGATAGCGTGATGCCGTCCAACGAGGGGCGCGGCTACGTTTTGCGTCGCTTGTTGCGCCGTGCGGCACGTCACGGTCGATTGCTCGGTTTGCATCGTCCGTTCCTGTATGAAGTGTGCGAAACGGTGATTGCGGAAAACGCCGCCGCGTACCCGGAATTGGCGGAGAAAAAAGATTTTATCGTGCGCGTCATTCGCAACGAGGAAGAGGCGTTTGAAAAGACCATCGACAGCGGTTTATCGTTGTTGGAAACGATGTTGACACAACTGCAAGGGGATACGTTGTCGGGGGATGACGCGTTCAAACTGTACGATACGTACGGATTCCCGATTGATTTGACACGCGATATTTTGGAGGAAAAAGGCCTTAAAGTTGACGAGGAACGCTTTAATGTCCAGATGGCCGAGCAACGCGCCCGTGCCCGTGCGGCACGTAAAGATGCCGGTGCGGATGCTTGGAAAGCCAATCCCGGTATTGCAGAACAACTGGTAGCCGGTACGTTTGTCGGTTACGATACGCTGAGCACGACGGCCAACGTAACCGCCATTGTACGCGGTGACGAGTTGGCGGAAACGCTGTCCGAGGGAGAAACCGCCACGGTGGCATTGGATGTCACACCGTTCTACGGGGAAAGCGGCGGTCAGGTCGGCGATGTCGGTATGTTGGAGGCCGATGGTATGTGTTTCCGCGTGACGGATACCCAAAAAACCGCCTCCGGTGTCGTGTTGCACAGCGGCGTGTTGGAAAGCGGTACACTGAATGTCGGTAACACGGTGAGCGCACAGGTGAATCCGGTTGCTCGTGCTGCGGTGATGCGTAATCACTCGGCGGCGCATCTGTTGCAAGCGGCATTGCGTCAAGTGCTCGGCACTCACGTTGAGCAAGCGGGTCAGTTAGTCAGTCCCGAACGGATGCGGTTCGACTTTACGCACTTCTCCGCGTTGAGCGCAGAAGAACTGGCGCAGGTGGAATCCTTAGTCAACGAATGGATTTTGCAGGGCAACGCGATTGACGTCAGCGAAATGTCGTTGGACGAGGCACGCCGTCAAGGCGCGACTGCCTTGTTTGGGGAAAAATACGGCGACGTGGTTCGTGTTGTGCGAATGGGTACGGTGTCGATGGAATTGTGTGGCGGTACGCACGCCGACAACACCGCGAAACTCGGTTTGTTCCGTATTGTGGCGGAAACTTCCGTCGCGGCAGGCGTCCGTCGTATTGAGGCGGTCACCGGCCACGCGGTGTTGGAGATGATGAACACCTACCACACCGAATTGGCACGCACCGCCGAGGTTATGAAAGCCAACGGCGTGGACGATGTGTTGCGCCGTGCTACCCAGTTGGTGGGTGAGTGGAAAGACGCTCAACGCGAAGTGCAGACGATGCGCAGTCAGTTGGCGGCGCAGAAAGCCGGCGATTTGTTTGCCGATGCCGTGGAGTGTGACGGTGTCCGTTTGGTGACCGCCGTGATGCCGGAGACCGACGGCAATGCGTTGCGTGAATTGTGTGACCGCTGTAAAGACCGCGCACCGGAAAAAGCCGTGGTGGTGCTGGCCGGTACCTGTGAGGAAAAACAATCCGTCACCTTTGTGTGTTGGTGTACCAAAGAGGCGGTGTCGGCTGGTGTCAACGCCGGCAGCATTGTCCGCGAGGTGGCGGCACAATGCGGCGGAAAAGGCGGTGGCAAGCCGGATATGGCGATGGCAGGCGGCAAAGATTTGTCAGCGGTTCCGACGGCGATGGAACAAGTACCGCACTTGGTCCGTGCTTTGTTAAAATAAGGAGGTTATCATGATGGATTGCATTTTTTGTAAAATTATTGCGGGGGA
>JAZSOY010000100.1:0-12686 GCA_045537155.1 Acutalibacteraceae bacterium | reverse complement strand
TCCGACTTATTCATCGACAAACACGTCACGTCGCTGATGGAGACCACACTACTGTCCAGACTGGAAAAGAACGACCCGATGGGAATAAACAGCGCAACCAAACTGGCGGCAGCGGTAAAGACAATGCCCATCAGGCGCAGTTGGCGTAATCCCTCAACATACAACGATAGGCTGAACCATTTTCGTTTCATCGTCAACCCTCCCATACGTCGCCGGCGGTGTAGCCGAGCGCTTCCATTTCATACGTAAAGACTTCCTCTAATGACAGCGGCAACACGTCCAACAATACCGGACACATAGCCTGCAGCACCGTAATGGTTTCCTCGCGGTTGCCGCGCACAATGAGATTGGCAACCGAGCCGCGTTTGGTAAAATTCAGGATGTCCAAGGTGGGGAAGTCGGCGCGGCCGAAGTCGCTTGCAAACGCAATCTGCACCTTGAATAGTGAGGTTTTGAGGTTTTGCACATCGCTTTCCAGTACCAATCCACCCTTGTGGAGCAGTGCCAACTGGTCGCAGGTGTCCTCCAATTCGCGCAACGAGTGCGAGGTGATGATGGCGGTGCACTGCCGTTCCAAGACATCTTCACAAATCAAACTTTTGACGCGAGCACGCATAATGGGGTCCAACCCATCAAAGGTTTCGTCAAAAAAGATGTACCGCGGTCGTGCCGATAACGCCAAAACGGTGGCGGCTTGCCGTTTCATCCCTTTGGAAAATGTGTTAATGGATTTTTTGGGGTCCAGACCGAACAAATTTGTCAACTCACGGAACCGCGCTCGGTCAAAGTCGGGATGTAAAGCGGCATATAACGTTGCCATGCGTTCCATAGACGTGCCGTTCAAAAAGAACAACGTGTCGGGTACATAGGCGACTTCGGCTTTCTTTACGGGATTTTCGTATATCGGTTCATCGTCCACCAATACCGTACCGCCATCCGGTCGGTAGACACCCGCAATGGTACGCAAAAATGTGGATTTTCCGGCACCGTTGGAGCCGACCATACCGTAAATACAGCCTTGCGGAATGGTACAACTGATATCATCCAAGGCGACGAACTTGTCAAACCGTTTGACAAGATGTTGGGCGTTAATCATGTGTCAACCCTCTTTCCTTAAAAACAGAATGAATGCAGGCGATTATCTCGTCTTCGTCAATACCGCCGAGTGCTAGTTCGGCCGTCAGTGCGCGCAAACGCTCGAGTTTGCCGCGCGTATGCTCCTGCAGAAGCGATACCGCCGACGGCGATACAAAACAACCGATACCGGGGACGGAGTAGATAATGCCGCGCGTATCCAGTTCCGAATACGCTTTTTGAATGGTGTTGGGGTTAATCGACAATTCCATCGACAAACTGCGCACCGACGGCAGTTGGGTTTCCGGAGGAAGCAAACCGGTCAATACCAACCGTTCCAGTTGGTCAATCAGTTGCTCATATACCGGTTGTCGCGACAACGGGTCTATCCGAAACATACCCTACCTCCTTTATGTGTTCTAAGTGTACTACGGCGACTAGTACACTTAGAGAATACCACACGGCTTTCGGTTTGTCAATAGGGGAAATAAAAAAATAGCATCGACCGTATCGATGCTATCAAAAGACATAGGTTTATTGCGGCAAACCAAATAACCGTGCCGCGTTGGCGGTGGTGATGTTGAGTAATTCTTCGGTATCCATACCACGCAACGAGGCGATGGTTTGGGCGGTGTAGCGAATCATCGAGGAATCGCAACGGTGACCGCGTTCGGGTACGGGTGCTAAGTAGGGGGCGTCGGTTTCCAATAATAACCGGTCGAGTGGCAACATCGCGGCGACTTCCACGGTTTTGCGGGCGTTTTTGAAGGTAACCACGCCGCCGATGCCGATATACATCCCCAGTTTTACGATTTCGCGTGCGGTTTCGACACTACCGGAAAAGCAGTGCAAGACACCGGCAGGACGATATTCTTGCAACAATGCAAGGGTGTCTTCATGTGCTTCACGGTCGTGGACCACCACCGGCAGGGACAGCGAGTTTGCCAGTGCCAACTGCTCACGAAACCAATGCTGCTGTACCGCGCGAGGGCAGAGCTCCTCATAATGATAATCCAATCCGATTTCCCCGATGGCAACGGTTTTACCGTCTGCCGCTAATTGTGCGAGTACTTCCAAGTCAGAAGGAACAGCACCGGCTGCTTCTTCAGGGTGAATTCCCACCGCCGCCCAGATACGTTCATACCGATGTGCCAACTCCACCGCGCGGCGCGAGGTATCCACCGTCGTGCCTTGTTCCACGATGCCGCACACAGTGCCATCCAGCAGCGTGGTCAGCAGAGCGTCGCGGTCGTCGTCGAATCGGCTGTCGAGATAATGGGCATGCGAGTCGAAAATGGGCATGGTGCGCCTCCTTTACAAATAAGACGACCGGCGAATCTCGCCGGTCGCACAAACATTAGTGAATTTGACTGCCGGCGGTCATACCGTCCACAAAAATCACACGGGCGGCGTCACCGTCATCGGCGGCGAGAATCATACCGCGGCTTTCTACGCCGCAGAGTGTTGCGGGTTTTAAGTTGGCAACCACAATCACGTTGTGACCAATCAGGTCGTCCGGTGTGTACCATTGCGAGATGCCGGATGCCACGATGCGCGGGGTACCGCTACCGTCGTCCAAGGTGAGTTTCAGCAATTTTTTCGATTTTTTCACCGGTTCACACGCGGTCACACGTGCCACGCGCAGGTCGATTTTGGCGAACTCGTCAATGCCGATTTCCGACAAAAACGCAACGGTTTTTGGTTCGGATTCTTCCTCAACAGCGGTGGCTTTCTCGGCTTCTTCTGCCAAAATTTTATCGACGTCCAACCGCAAAAACAGCGGTTCCGGCGTGCCGACCGTATAGGTGTCACGCGCACCGAATTGTGCGGAAGTCAACGCTATATCGTCGTCAGACAGGTTCATTTGTGCAGCGATGCGCTCCACCGTTTCCGGCAACGCCGGACGCAGACATACCGCCAACAGACGGATGCACTCCAACAGATTGTACAACACCGTTTCCAACTGCGGTTTCGCGGCTTCATCTTTGGCAAGCGACCACGGGGTGGTTTCGTCAATGTATTTGTTGCAACGCTTGGCAAGCGACATCACCGATGCCAAGGCCTCTGCGTTGTGATAGCACGCCATCTTGTCTTGATAACCATCCACGGCTTTGGCGGCGGTTGCCAACAAATCGGCATCCGCATCCGAGGCGGCCACCGCCGTCTTGTGTACGGTACCGCCGAAATATTTATTGGTCATCGCGATGCTGCGGTTGACGAGGTTCCCCAACGTGTTGGCAAGGTCGGCGTTGTAGAGGTTCAAGAAACTTTCCAACGTGATGGTGCCGTCTTGCGCAAAGGGAATCTGGGACAGCAGATAGTACCGCACGGCATCGGCGCCGAATTTGTCAGCCAATTCGTCGGCATACAACACGTTGCCGCGCGATTTACTCATTTTATCCTCGCCGGATAACAGCCACGGATGACCGAGCACCTGTTTCGGTAACGGCAGGCCCAGTGCCATCAAGATAATCGGCCAATAGATGGTGTGGAAACGCACGATATCTTTGCCGATGACGTGTAAATCTGCCGGCCAGTTTTGGTTGAAACGGTCAGTACTGCCATCGGGATGATAGCCGATGCCGGTAATGTAGTTGGACAACGCATCCAACCACACATACGTGACGTGTTTGTCGTCAAATGGCACGGGAATCCCCCACGTGAATGTCGAGCGCGATACACACAAATCCGACAGTCCCGGTTTGAGGAAATTGTTAATCATTTCATTACGACGGGACTCCGGTTGAATGAAATCGGGGTGTTCTTCAATATACTTCAACAGACGGTCTTGGTATTTCGACAAACGCAGGAAATAGGCTTCCTCGCTGGCATCGACCACATCGCGACCGCAGTCGGGACATTTGCCGTCTTTGAGTTGTGAGGGTGTAAAAAAGGATTCACACGGAACGCAGTACTTTCCTTCGTACTTTCCCTTATAAATATCGTCCTGCTCATACAATTTCTTGAAGATTGCCTGAACGGAGGTTTCGTGGTCGTCATCGGTCGTGCGAATAAAACGGTCATAGGAGGTGTTGAGCTTGTTCCATACCTCTTTGATTTGTTGAGAAATACCGTCTACATACGTTTTCGGGGAAACGCCTTGCTCCTCGGCATACTGCTGAATTTTTTGACCGTGCTCGTCGGAACCGGTCAGGAAATACATGTTGTAGCCCTGCATTCGCTTATACCGCGCAATCATATCTGCCAGCACAATATCGTAGGCATTGCCGATGTGCGGCTTGCGTGACGTATAGGCAATCGCAGTGGTTAGATAGAACTTTTTGTTTTCCATTATCCGGGAACCTCCTTCGTTACGTAAAACGGTATCCACCTTATTTTACCAGATTTCTGCAAAAATACAAGTGTTTCCGAACAGGAAACTTGCTTTTTCTCAGTAAAGTTCGTATAATACCCGGTATGGAAACATTATTTTTTACGATTCCAACTGAATATGATGGGGCTTCGGTGCAGACGTTCTTGCGGCAAGGTTGCGGATTTTCGTGGCGTATGGTCGTGCGACTGAAACACACCGAGCAGGGGATTACCGTCAACGGAGAACATCGGCGCAGCATTGACCGCGTGAACGCCGGTGAACAGTTGTGCTTGCAATTTCCGGAAGATACGGTGCGGATTGAAGAAGCCGATATTCCCTTAACCGTGGTGTATGAGGACGATGCGTTGTTGGTGCTGGACAAGCCGCCGTATCTGGCGGTGCACCCCTCGGCCGGCAAACCCGAACCCACCTTAGCCAATGCCGTGGTAGGATATTATCGCCGTGGCGGTACGCCTCACGCGTTTCGCCCCGTGAATCGTCTGGACCGCAATACCAGCGGTTTACTATTGGCGGCGAAGAACGCTCACGTGGCGTATGCCTTGACACACCGCGTCGAAAAAACGTATCTGGCGATTGTGTGCGGTGCGTTGACGGGCAGCGGGGTGATTGACCAACCGATTCGTGTCAAAGAGGGCTGTTGCATCACGCGAGAGGTGGGGGACGGCGGCAAACCCAGTGTGACGCACTACGAGGCACTGGGTACAGACGGCGAGGTGTCGTTGGTGCGTCTGCACTTGGAAACCGGCAGAACGCACCAAATCCGTGTGCATATGGCGTGGTTGGGATTTCCGTTGGCAGGGGATACGATGTACGGTACTGACCAAACCATTATGCCGCGCCACGCCCTGCATTGTGCCGAAATGACCTTTACCCATCCCTTGTCCGGTGAGGTGCTCCACTTGCACAGTGACCTGCCGGAAGATATGCGACATTGCCTATCACACCATTGTTTGGAGGAATATGTATGAAAACGATTGCCAGCTTTCGCATCAACCACGATACCCTAACGCCCGGCTTGTACATATCGCGCGTGGATGGCGATGTGGTGACGTATGATTTGCGGTTTGTGTGTCCCAATACGCCGCCGTATTTGGAGATGCCGGCGGTACACACCCTAGAGCATCTGTTTGCCACCTATGTGCGTAACAGCGCTTTCGAAAAAAACATTGTGTATTTTGGCCCGATGGGTTGTCGTACCGGCTTTTATTTTCTGACACGTGGTATGCAAGAGACGGATGTTATTGCGCTGGTACAAGCGGCACTCGCCTTTATTGCCGACTATACCGGTGAGATTCCCGGTGCGACACGTCGCGAGTGCGGCAACTACTTGGAACACGATTTGGCCGGTGCCTGTGCGTATGCCGCCGCGCAGGAAACGGTGTTGCGCGATTGGACACCGGAACGATTGGTGTATCCGGAATAAGACGGCAAGAATGGGATATTTTGTGACATAAAACGATAAAAATAACGGTAAATTGACCAACCTTTTCCTCTGCAACTTGCTTTTTTGGCGGAATGTCGCTATAATGTACGCAACTTCAGCGAAAGGAGTGGTGCCGTATGAAACGGCAAACAAACGGACAATGCCCGTTGCGACCGCATACGACATCACGGGCGACACCCAAGCGAGATGCCGCCCGTCGCGAGGCGTGGGAGAGGTTGTTCCAGCAAGCGTATGCGGTTTGCTATGTGGTGGGCGTGCGTTCGGTGCGATGCGTCAAATCCTTTATGCGATTTACGCGGATTATATGGCGGCCGATAGGATATCCGTTGTACCGCGCGGTGGATTGGTTGATTTTGCGACACACTCGCCGATTGTCTACCGAATGGCAATTTTTACGCCAAGACGTGGCGCGTGCCGGTGAGCAGGTGCAAATGGCACGCCGTAAACAGTTTGGTCAGCGCGTGCGGAAATGGTTGCAATTGGCGGTGTTGGCGGTACGTCGACACGGGGTGGTGTTTCGCACCATCGGCAATCTGGCGGCACCGGTGGTAGCACTGTTGTTGCTGGTGAATACCGTGATGTATTGGCGTGAAGCAGATTTTGCGCTGAAACTGGAATACGACGGGCAGGAAGTCGGTTTTATTGCGGATGAAAGTGTGTACGCCAATGCCGCGGCGATAGTCGAGGGAATGGTCATTGATGCCAATGACTCGTTTCAAGTGGAGCGTGCACCGAAAATGACACTTACCGTCGCTCATGGCAACCGATTACTGGACGAGCAGGACATTTGTAATGTGATTTTGGAGCGTGTCGGCGATAGTGTGACACATACGACCGGTTTGTATGTAGACGGTGTCTTTTGCGGTGCATTGGCAGCCAACCCCTTAGAGCAGATAATGCAAGATGTATTGCAAGCCTACGATGCCCCCGACGGCGCGGAGGTGGACTTTTTTCCGGAAATCACGGTGAAATCGGGTTTGTATCCGGTGTCGGCAGTACGGACGGCCGAGGCTATGCGCCAGTATCTGGAAACCTTGCCGATACAAACCGTTCGGTATGAAACGCATACCGAGGAGATGCCGTACCAGACCGTGGTGGAGAAAACAACTTCTCAACCGCTGGGTTACCAGTTAATTAAACAACACGGTGTCAAAGGCAGACAGTCCGTGACGGAAGAAATTATTTCGGTTAACGGAGAAGAACGCTATCGCTCGGTCGTATCGACCGAGACGCTCAAAGCGCCTGTTCCTCAAATCGTGGTGGTTGGTGCACAAACGTATTCTCAGAACGTAGAGCAGGGCGACGGCAAAGCCACCGGTACGTTTATCTGGCCGTTGCCGTATACCAAGGTGATTTCCTCACCGTTTGCTTCGCGTTGGGGTTCATTCCACGGTGCGATTGATATTTCCAACGGGCGAACCCACGGGAAACCCATCATCGCGTCCGACGGCGGTGTCGTTCTGGAAGCCGGCACACACGGCAGTTATGGTTATTATGTGTTGATAGACCACGGTAACGGTTTCAAAACGCGTTACGCTCATTGCAGTAAACTGAATGTGCAAGCCGGCCAGAAAGTGGCGCAGGGCGAATACATTGCCAACGTCGGTAACACCGGCTATTCGTTTGGCTCGCACCTGCATTTTGAAATCATTAAAAACGGAAAATTGGTTGACCCGTTGAAGTATGTGAAGCGGTAAACGGAGACAAAAAACCCGTCTGCACTGTCTGCAGACGGGTTTTGCTTATCGGTTGAGCAGGTAGTAGCCGAGGTTGAGATAGCCGGCAAATACCAACCACGCGATGTAAGGCAGCATCAGTTGCCAAGCGGTGCGGGAGATGGGCTTGAATCCGACCGCTGTGAGTAACACAAGCGCAAGCAAGAATAGCAGCCAGAAAAAGGCAAACAGCCGCCATTCCAAACGGAAGAACACCAACGGCCACAACACGTTGACCAGCACTTGCAAGAGATAGAACCGCAACGGTTGCCCCCGGTCGATATCCTCGCTGACAAACACCAAGTAAGCGGCAATCGCCATCAAGGCATACAAAATCGTCCAGACAATGGGGAACAACCAGTCCGGCGGTGCCAACGGCGGTGCGGTCAGTCCATCGGTGGAGGGCATACCCAACCACGTGCCGATGCCTGCTAAAATAAAGGTGTACAGCAAAAAGAAAATGAGTGGCTTCCATTGGATTTTTTGTCGTATCATTCCATCAACCCCTTTGTGATATAGCCTATGCGTGGGTATGACGGAATATGAAAATAACCGCACCGTTGGTGCGGTTATTTTGGTGTTAGATACCAACCAACATCAGTGCATACATACAGAACATCGAGAACAATTCCGGCGCAATCGCCAGGGCAAAGGACGTGCCGCCAACGGTGCGGAAATTGCGATTGTACAGTGGTTGCGGTTGGTGTAACCGACGCGCTTTTTTCAGTATCGTGTGGTAATACAGATAATTACCGAACAGCCCCGTGAGTACACGCAAGGCGATGTCTAACAATGAAGTGATAAACATCACCACGCCCAACAGTTGCATTGTCGGGTTGTTCATCAGTGTGTAGACGGTATCCGGTGTGAGTTGACTGAGATATTCTTCCATCGGTAGTATCGCCAACTGACCGATGACCGAGAGCGCCGAAGCAAACACAAACGTAAGAATACCCCACAACGTGTTTTTGCGGAACAGTAACCAGTTGTATGGTATCAAAAACGCCGCCCAGTTCCACGATACTTTGGAGCCACCGCGGCTCATTTTCAAAAAGCGCGGCAGATAGTACGCCGAGTTAGGGCCGATGAGTTCCACAATATCGTCTACCGGCACCTCTTCAATGCGTTCCTCACGCGATACGCCGCCATACGGGTCTTGCAACGGCACTTGAAACGGTTGCGAAGAAAAGGGCGGTGTATAGTTGCCGGCCGGTGGGGTATACTGCCCTACGGGCGGGGGTGGCGTCGCTTGGCTGTGCCAATCATCGTGCCGGATTTCTTTACCGCACTGGGCGCAAAACTCGGCAAATTCCGGATTGTGGGTGCCGCAGTGCGGGCAGCGTGAGGACGGCGCGGAATGCGACGTATCGGTCGTTCCGGGTGACCCTTGCGCCCACTGATGCTTGGTGCCGTGGTCGGCTTCAAAATGACAGTGTCCTTCGGCCTCCCAGCAACCCCGATGATGGGGACAACCGCATTGCGGACAGGCAACAATGTCGTCGCTTTCCGCAAAATGTTTGTGACACACCGGACACGATTGACCTTCATAAAAAAACATAGGTGATTCACTCCAACAAAAAATCGGTCGAATTTCGACAGAAATATTGTACCGCGTTTGGCGGTAAGATGCAATGGCTTTACAGTAACATTCAAAAATTGTTAACGATTGATGCGATATGTCCGTATCAACCAAGCCGATGCGAGTACAACGGCACAGACGCACAGCAGGGCAATGAACAGTTTGCAGACATCATTGTTAACAAAATCCATCGAGGGGTTAAAGCGGTCCACCACCAGCAAGGTACCCAACATCAGCACCAATATCAAACACGCGTGTGCCGCGATGGTAACGAGATGTTTCATTCGGTTGGCACCTCCCCGAGAAAGATAATGTCGCTGATATCGCGGCCGCCTTTGTACGGCTGGTTGACAAGCGCACCGTTGTATGCCATCTGTGCGGTGCGACCGCCGTCGAGATTATAGGCGGCAGTGCATCCCAATGAGGTGAACAAGGAGGACAGTTCCGGCAAGGTCATTCCGACGGAATAGCCGTCGGCTCTGCCGTCCACCACTACCAATGCGTAGTGTCCCGGCTCATAATAACCGATGGCACAACGGGGATGTTTGGAAGAAAGAGAATGGTTAAACGAGGAGATGGCGTTCCCATCCGCCGTGAGAAGTGACGGACCGAAACACCACGCCTGCCACGCGCCGTTTTGCATTTCCGTTGCCGCTTTGAACGTGCCTTTGGCAAAGGTTTTCATGGTACCGTCTTTATACAGCACGCAGACATCGCCGCTGCCAATGCTGTCGCGGTACAACACGCCGTTGCGAATGACGGGTCCATAGTGGCGGCCGTAATAATCACCGGTGACGGCGAGCAAGGCATGATGGTTGTCGGCCATTGTCAACAACGGTTCGGAAATGCCCTTGCCGTAGGTGTTTCCGGCAAAGGCCGTACGCAAGCATTCCACGTGGCGCACATAGATATTTGCCACATAATATGTCACCGGTTCATCTTCTATGGTTTGTGTACATTTTTCTACGGTGAACGCCACGTTCGGGGAGGAATACGATGTATCGGTACGTACCGGTGTGGCGGTGAACTTGTCGGCAAATTTCGCACCCATCGATGTGTCGGGCGGAGTCGGCTCCGTGTTAACAATCGGGGGTTCCTCCAACGTGGCATAGGTTTGGGGCAGCACGTGATGATAAAGCGCAAACACACATAATAACATGCCGGCAACCACGACGTCGCAGCACAACCAAACCCACAACGGGACGCGCCGTTTCCGTGGTTGTGCAGGTGGCGTTTGATTGCCACGTTGTGTGATAACGTCTTGCGGTGTGCGCGTTTTCATCCCATACATCCCCCCTTCCTATCAACGGTGGGTTTATTATATAACAAAAACGTCGAAAAAGCACGAACTATTTTCAAAAATAGAAAAAAGATAAAAAATTATACGGAAAACTTGACGAAATGTCCATATATAGTATAGAATAATAGCATTAAGCGCTACATTTAGCCAAGCGCGACAAAGGATGGAACGGTAATGGCAGCACAGAAACCCAATTACGGTAACGAAAGCATCACCTCGCTGAAAGGCGCTGACCGCGTCCGTAAGCGTCCGGGTGTTATTTTCGGTTCGGACGGCTTAGAGGGCTGTGAGCACGCCGTGTTTGAAATTCTCTCCAACTCCATTGATGAGGCGCGCGAGGGACACGGTAAAAAAATCATCACCACACGGTACGAGGATGGCTCGTTTGAGGTGCAGGACTTTGGCCGCGGTATGCCGGTGGATTATAACACGAAAGAAGAACGCTACAACTGGGAACTGATTTTTTGTGAGTTGTATGCCGGCGGTAAGTATAACACGAATGAAAGCGAAAACTATGAGTTTTCGCTGGGTCTCAACGGGTTGGGTGCGTGTGCGACACAGTATTCGTCCGAATATATGGACGTCGAGGTGCATCGTGACGGCTATCGGTATACCTTGCATTTTGAACACGGTGAAAACATCGGCGGTTTACAAAAAGAACCGTATGCCAAACGCGATACCGGCACCTTGATTCGGTGGAAACCGGATTTGCAGGTGTTTACCGATATCGCGGTGCCGTTGGAGTATTTTCGTGATATCTTGCGTCGGCAGGCCATTGTGAACCCCAACTTACTGTTTGTTCTGCGTGACCAAAAGGGACGTAGCTTTGAGACGGAAGAATTTGTGTACGAAAACGGCATTGAAGATTACGTCAAAGAACTGGTCGCCGATACCGCCATGACCGATGTGCAGGTGTGGACGGGGGAGCGTCGCGGCCGTGACCGCGAGGACAAGCCGGAATATAAGGTAAAATTCAATGTGGCGTTGTGTTGTTCCAACAAAACCACCTTACTGGAATACTACCACAACTCCAGTTGGCTGGAACACGGTGGTGCACCGGAAAAGGCCGTGCGTTCGGCGTGTGTGTCACAGATAGATGCCTACTTGCGGCAAAACAGCAAGTATCTTAAAAACGAGAGCAAAATTACATTCCAAGATGTGCAGGATTGTTTAGTACTGGTGTCTTCGTCGTTCTCAACGCAGACTTCGTATGAAAACCAGACGAAGAAAGCCATTACGAATAAGTTTATTCAAGAGGCGATGACGGAATTCCTGCGGCAAAAGTTGGAAGTGTATTTTCTCGAAAACAAAGCCGAGGCCGACCGCATTGCCGACCAAGTGTTGATTAACAAGCGCAGCCGTGAAAAGGCGGAAACGACGCGGTTGAATTTGAAAAAGACGTTGCAATCCGGCAACGATTTGGCGTCGCGTGTGCCGGGATTTGTGGATTGTCGTACCCGGGACGTCAAGCAACGCGAATTGTTTATCGTGGAGGGTAAATCCGCTATGGGCGCGTGTATCCAAGCACGCAACTCCGAATTTCAAGCGGTGATTCCCGTTCGTGGCAAAATTCTCAACTGCCTGAAAGCGGAATTTGATAAGATTTTCAAGAGCGAAATCATCGTCAATCTGCTGAAGGTCATGGGGTGCGGCGTTGAGGTCAAATCCAAAGCGAACAAGAATTTATCGACATTTGATTTGTCGCAGTTGCGGTTTTCCAAAATCATCATCTGTACCGACGCGGATGTGGACGGATTCCAAATTCGCACTTTGATTTTGGCGATGTTGTATCGATTGACGCCGACGTTGATTGAACAAGGGTATGTGTTTATTGCGGAAACGCCGTTGTACGAGATTAACACCAAAACCGACACGTATTTTGCGTACAATGACCGTGAAAAAGCCGACATTCTTGCGGAAATCGGTAATGAGAAATACAGCATTCAGCGCTCCAAGGGATTGGGTGAAAACGAGCCGCAGATGATGTCATTAACGACAATGAATCCGGCGACACGCCGCTTGGTCAAAGTGGAACCGTGCGATGTGGAAGAGACTGCCCTGCTGTTTGATGTACTGTTGGGTGATGACCTGGAAGGCCGCAAACGAATGATTTCCGAACACGGTGCCGAGTATTTGGATATGCTGGATTTGGAATGAGAGGAGGGACAACCGTATGGCTTCGAAAAAGAAAAAAGAGGTCGATACCACTACCGGAATGTTGCCGGACAATGCCCATATCG
>JAZSOY010000129.1:0-7610 GCA_045537155.1 Acutalibacteraceae bacterium | reverse complement strand
GAGAGTAAAATAGAAACAGCCACCGCGCGGTTGTGCGGTGGCTGTTCATCGTATGGGTTAGAAAATATTATCGAGTTTCGGGATTTCCTGTTCCCACAATCGTGTCAGCAACAACCGACAACGGCGAATCTCCGTCACGAATTCGTGTTCTTCGCCGTAACGTAAAACCAACGGTAGTTCCACGACATTTTTTTCCACTTCCAACAACGTTTGATGGGAAACAAACAAATCAAAGTGCCGTGTGCGCGCCTTAAATTCTTGTGATAAGCGCTCTGCCGTTTGCAACGCTTGTTCGGTATTGCCTTGTCGATACTGTTTTTCGGCGTCTTCAGTTAGTTGCGTTAGGGAAAGCACTTGTCGTTTGGCGGTGGGGACCCACACGATACAACCGACCAAAACCGCTACTATCAGGATTACCGCGGTGACTACTCGTTTCATAACGATGCCTCCCGTTGGATGATACAAACATGATGCTGTTTATCGGCGGTCATCAATAGTACGTCTTTCATAGCACACTTGTGTTTTTTTAAGGTCGTATGCAACCATTCTATGGATACACCGCATAACGTCATTCCCCAGTCTACCGGCGAGCCGTCGCTGATGACCGGTACCGGTGCGCCGTCATCCGATAAGTGAATCTGCAAATCGCCGACGGTAGCGGCACGGGCGGCAGGAAACAAGAAAAAACTGATGGTGCCGTTTGTTTCGGCAATGGCATATTGCACATCATGGATATCAAAGATACTTTGCTGGCGCATGGATTCGGTTATGTCATCGACGGATAACCGCATCTGTTTAAGGGTGCGTTGCTGTAACACACCGTCACGAATGAGGATGACCGGATTGCCGCTGACGAGCCGTGACAGCCAGGAACATTTCAACATTAATGCTGACAGTATGAGTTCCAATGCTATCAAAATAACCAACGGTATCAAGCCATTGAGTAGGGGGGTGCCGTTATCCTGCATCGGAACGGCGGCCAGGTCGGCAACCAGCAACGTGACTACCAACTCTGCCGGTTGCAGTTCTCCCAGTTGCCGTTTGCCTGCCAACCGTAACGCTACCATAATCACTATGTAGATGATGATGGTACGCAACGCAATAATCGCCATCGTTACTCCTCCTCTCGACCGTAGTATGAGTCACTTCTGTTGGGGATATTCACCGCCGTTCGGGAAATGCTGAAGAAGGAAGGTGATGGTATGCCAAACAATACACCGCTGTCAGCGGTACTGCAGGATAATCTCGCTATGTTGCGTCGTCGATTTGACGTGAGCACGGATTTGGTGGTGCGGGAGGTGACGATTGCCGGATACGCGGCGGCATTGATTAGCATTGAGGGTATGGTAGACCGTCATATGATGGCAGATGCTGTCATTTTACCGTTGATGCGCTTAGAGGGAACGTATCCCGATGCCGATACGTTGATGCGGGATATTCGTACGCACGTGTTGGGATTTGTGGACTTGATGGAAGCCACCACGGTGGAAGAGTTGACGGCATTGATTATGTCCGGATTTGCCGCCGTGCTGATTGACGGTGCCGCTACTGCCTCGTTGGGCGGATTGCAGGCATTTATGATTCGCGGTATTTCCGAACCCTCGACAGAGGTAAGCGTTCGCGGCTCGCGTGAGGGATTTACCGAGGCCATCCGGATAAACATCTCCATGATTCGTCGGCGTATGAAAACACCGCAGATGACGTTTGAAATGACCAGCGTGGGCACCGAAAGTCATACGGCGGTGTGCTTGTGTTATCTGCGTGACCGCGTGTCGCGGTCGTTGTTGCGCGATATCCGTCGGCGGCTGCGACAATGTCCGTTGGAAATGGTGTTGGATTCCGGATATTTACAACCGTTTTTGGAGGGTAAACGTCGGTCGGTGTTTACCGGCGTCGATACCACGGAACGTCCCGATACATTGTGCGGAAAAATGGCGGAGGGACGCATCGGGGTGTTGGTAGATGGTACCCCGTTTGCTCTGGTGGTTCCCTACCTGTTTTCCGAGCATTTCCAGTCGATGGATGATTACACACAGCACCCGTGGTATGCCAGTTTTATTCGTATCATTAAGTATGTATCCTTTGTGGTGAGTTTATTGTTGCCGGGAGTATATGTGGCCGTGGGAACGCATCACGCCGAAATGTTGCCGTCGGTGTTTTTATTGTCGTTTATCAATTCGGCACGCTCCACACCGTTTTCACTCACCGCCGAGGCCTTGTTGATACACTTTGTGTTTGAAATTATGCGCGAAGCCGGTTTGCGATTCCCCAAATCCGTCGGGCACGCGGTCAGCATTGTGGGCGCGTTGGTGATTGGAGAATCGGCAGTACGTGCCGGCTTGGTGAGTGCACCGATGGTGATTATTGTGGCACTGACTTCGATTAGTGCTTTTGTCATTCCCAGTCTATACGGCAGTATTGCGACGTTGCGGTTTGCCTTTATTGTTTTGGGCGGCAGTTTCGGAATATACGGGGTGGCATTGGGGCTACTGTTGCTACTCTGCAGTGTGTGTTCGCTGAACATTCACGGCATCCCGATTACCGCACCGATTACTCCGTTCAGTTTTCGGGCGATGCGGGATGTGTTTATTCGTGCTGATTGGCGGCGGTTATCGCGTAAGCGGTTTTTGGTACAGAATGTGGTTGGTTCGCAGATTGCTGAGGGGGAGGAGGAACGTCCGGTTGAATAAGGTAGCACAGATTCGTGCAGGACAACTGGTGATGCTTTTGCTTGCCAGTCGCTTATCCCACTGCCTGTTATTAACACCTGACAGCATCGCCACCTTGAATCTGACCGACCGTATAGGGACGACGGTGTTGGGTGGGGTGTTACTGTTCGCCTTGTTTTTGCCTACCCTACTGGTATTGCGTCGCCATCCGCAACGAGGTATCATTGATTGCGCCTATCAACATTCGCGTTGTTGCGGCAGAGTGGTTTGCGGTGGGTATGCGGCATTGGGTATCTTTATTGTGTGTTTGGATATTCTGCAATTCTGTGATTTTGCCGAAAAGGTGATGAGTAGCGGCCTATCGGTGACAGCACTGGCCATTGCGTTGGTAGCAGTTGCTTTTGTGGCGACATTTTACGGTATACAAGCACTCGGACGTACCGCGGCGTTGGTGACGGCGTTTGCCAGTGTCTGTTTACTGGTCTTTGCATTCGCATTGATTCCCGAAATGGATGTGGTACATTTTCCGCCGACAGTAGGGCAAGGGGCCGGTGCGGTGGTGCGGTGCGCGCTGGAAGAATTACCGCGCACCGCCGAAGTGGTGGTTATCGGTATGATTTATCCCTATGTACGTGGCTCGCAATCGCGTGCGGTTGCGGCGTTTTGTGGCGGTACCGTTTTGTTGACACTGCTGGTATATTTGACAGCCGGAGGCGTGTTGGGTGATTTTGCATTGCAGACGGCGTATCCTTATTATACGGCGGTAACCGCTGCACGCATCGGCGTGTTTCAGCGAATGGATATTTTGATTACCGCGGTTTGGTTAAGTACGTTTTTTATACGAATGACGTTATTCTGCTTATTGTTTACCGATTCCACACGTCGTTTATTCGGAATGCGCGGTGCACGGTATGCGGTAGGTATCGTGTTCGTACTGCTGGCGGTATTTTCGTGGGCGGTACGACGAGGATTTTTGTCGGAGGCAGGGTATCCGATTACCGTTGTCTATTGGATAGTATTGGGTGTTTTCTGTGTGGTGTTACCGCTGCTGTTGTGGGGCTTGAATCGCATCAAACGGAGGCGTTGTGTATGAAATGGCTGTGGGTTTGGTTGATTCCTTTGCTTTTCTTGTTATGTGGTTGTCGCTCTGAACCGGCGGTAGGGGAACAGGTAATTGTCACCGGTATGGGGATAGACAAGCAAGACGGGGTGTGGACATTGGCGATTCAAGCGGTGGAGGCACTCAAAACCGCCGGCAGTTTATCCGAACAAAACGAAAGTGCTACCGCCGTCTACACGGCCGACGGTGCTTCGGTTGCCGAAGCATTGCAGGCGTTTCTAAACGAAACCGGCAAGCGCACCTATATTTTGCAGAATCAAATTTTTGTGTTGAGTGAACGCCTCTGTCGCCAGCAATCGGTGTTTGATGTGTTGGATTATTTTATGCGAAACCAAGAGGGACGCGCGTTGGTGGATGTGGTGGTGAGCCATGATGCGCCGGCGGCATTGTTGGATATCACGACCGGCAGCGATGCCATCCCTGCGGAATATTTATCGCAGTTGTTGGATGAGGGACGCCGTTACGCGCGTGCCGCAGAAGCCCATCTGTTGGATATTGAGCGGGCTTCTTCCGGTATGTACGATTTGTTGTTGCCGCGCATTGCTGTTACGAACGGTGTTCCGCAGTTGGAGGGAACGGCGGTTTTGCGCAACGGCGTGTTGTGCGACATCCTAACACAACAAGAAACCACCGGTATGTTGTTGGCCGGTGGGGACAGCGACCGCTGTTTGTATACCATAGACGATATTACGTTTTTGGTAAGCGATATGCACCGGCGTTTGACGGTTGAGTCGGTCGGCGGTACGTGGCGCTATCGCATTGCGTTGACGGGGGTGGCACGGGTGATGGAACAGCAACCGACTATGGAAGGGTCAACGATACAACCGGAGAAGGCACTGCAACACGTCGAAATTGCCATCGCCACCACGGCTGAAACCGCGTTGCGGCGCACGGCAACCCAAGACCACAGTGACCCTTTTGGACTTTCACGTCGAACGGCGACGCTCTTCCGTCATCGCGGTGTCACACAAGCCATGGTTTATGAACAACTGCCTCACAGTCGAATACACGTCACGACGCAATTGTCGCTACGCCATTAAAAAAGTAAGCGCCTCACCGACGGTGAGGCGCTTTGTCGTTATTCTTCATCCACCACGACAGTGGTATCCAGCGCGAAAGAATAGAGCAGACATTCTTTTACCGGCAAGGCCAAGGCTTCGCTGAGTGCGTGTCGGTAAATAGATAGTTGATGGTAATAGCGTTCCGCCAACTCTTCGGTGGTGTGCACGCGGTCGGTTTTATAATCCACAATAACCAAGCCACCATTTTCCTCAAAGACACAGTCGGCGATGCCTTGCACAACGAATTGTTCGGTATGGTCCACGGTGGAGTTCCACTGGGTAGCCGGACATAGGGTATTAAACGGAAATTCGCGCAGGCAACGCGGTGAGCGACACATACGCCGATACAAATCACTGCGAAAAAAGGCCGCCAGTTTGCGTCGGTCTAACGTTGAGGCCTGCGTTTCTGTCAAGAAGCCGTGTGTGACCAAACGGACAATTTCGTTATCCAAGTCTTCGGCGGCAGCGGTGTACGCGGCGAACTGCATAAAGGTGTGCATCGCGGTACCGCGTTCGGTCGGTGTCATACCGCCGGTACTCAGGAAAGCAGGTCGCGATTGGGCGACAAAGTGTCGTTTCAACGTGTTGTGGTCGGTTTCGGATGCCGCCAATTTTGCCGGTATTTGCGCCAACGAGGCGTACGGATAGGTATAGGAGATGCGTTCTCGGATGTCTTCCACCAGCCGTGCATCGGCCGGGTGGTTTTCGGGCGCCGCGGCGACGGTTTCCTCCGTTATCGTGGGATGCACGATGCGTATGTCCCAAGGAACATCGTCTGCCAGCAAGGGCAAATCTTCGCGGTGAATGGGTTGTCGCAACGTGTGTGCGGACGGATGTCGCAACAGCGCGGACAATAACCAATCTCCCATCGAGGCGGCATCGGTAACGGAAAACGGTACCAGCGTTTCCCCGTCGTCCAACAACGCAGCCAGTGAGGTGAGTTTCCGTTCGAGGTTCGTGGACGCCATACTGATACACAGTTTTTCGCGCGCACGCGTCATCGCCACATACAAGACGCGCAATTCTTCCGCGTGCAGGTCGTTGTTGATGGTCAAAGCCAACGCCCGATGCGGTAAGGTAACATAACAAGCACCGGTTTGCAGGTCTTTTTGCTTGATACCGGCACCTAAACGTGCGTGCATCAGCAAATCATTACGCATATCTTGCCGGTTGAAGGTGTGCCCCATACCGGCCAAAAACACCACCGGGAATTCCAATCCCTTTGAGTTGTGGATGGTCATAATATGCACGGCATTGTCGCTTGCCGAGGTGGTACTACCGGGTAGGTCGATGCCTTGTGACTGCAAACGGTCGATGTAGCGGATAAAGGAAGACAATCCGCGAAACCCACGGTGGTCAAATCGTTTGCAAATTTCCTGCAACCGTTGCAGGTTGTTGCGGCGTCGTTCACCGTCGGTACGGGCACTCATCAATTCCGGTAGCGCCGTGTCTTCATACAGACGGCACAGCAGACGGTCCACCGTCAGTTGACACGCCAATGTACGGTATCGGTTCAAAAACGCCACGGCGCGGCGGCACTTTTCGACAAGGCCACTCTCCTCGGAGGCGGTCATGGCTGTCAAGGCGGTGTATAGAGCCGTATGAGGGCGGTACAGACGGATGGCCGCCATATCATCCGGTGTAAAACCACAAAGCGGTGATAGCAACCACGCGGTCAACGGTACATCTTGCAATGGATTATCAATGCAACGCAGGAGGGACAAGGCCAAGCGAATTTCCGCGGTATCAAAGAACGCACCGGCCGTGTCTGTCACTACCGGAATCCCGTGACGTTCCAACACTTCACGGAACACCGGACGACGCGAGCGTAACAAAATACAACAATCACGATACTGTAACGGTTTGTCGCCATCTTTTCCAACCGTGAGCGTGCCGACCAGTTCCTGGATACGGGTAGCCAATACCTCGGCTTCAGCCACGTCGTTGTCCAGCACATCGCCATCCACAGTGGTGGGGTCAATCAGCAGAAATTCCGGTTCGTGACCGTTGGCAGGCGCATAAGTGGCCGAGGGAATTAACGCTTCGTTGTCATCGTACCGCAACCCACCGGTTTCTTCTGTCAACAACTGGCGAAACACAAAATTCACCGCACCCGTTACCTCGCGGCGGCTACGGAAATTATTCCCCAGCGTGATGGTAGCCGGATAGTGTTCACCGTCAAACGGGGGATAGGCGGCGCGCCGCCCTAAAAACAATTCCGGCATGGCCTGACGGAATCCGTAAATACTCTGCTTGACGTCACCGACAAAAAACAGATTGTTTTCATCACGGGACAAGGCGCAATATAACGCATCTTGGACCGCATTGGTGTCTTGGTACTCGTCCACCAAAATTTCATCGTAACGTGACGACAATTCTTGCGCCAAGGGGGATGGTATCCATTCCCCGTCCTCGTTGGTAACGGTTAATAACCGCAGAGCGAGATGTTCAATGTCGCTGAAATCCAATAACCCCTGCGCGGTTTTCTTTTCCGTATATACCTGCGAAAACCGTCGTACCACATCATACAACGCCCAAATCAGCCGGCGAGTGTTACACAGTTCTTCGCGACACCATGCAGCATCGTCTGCGAGATACTGCGACAATTTTCCTAAGGTTTTTTTAATCTCATTGCGTAAGAATTGAACGCGTTTTTTTGTGGTTTCATCGTCACATTTGCGTACCGCAATTAAACTTTGCGGAACGTATGCTGAGGCGATGGATACTAAAGCATCCCAATCTCCCTCGTCGCACACAGTA